>CAJWIA010000030.1 GCA_913040765.1 uncultured Anaerolineales bacterium
AATATGACTTCAGTTCGTGTAGGTATTGTTGGATGTGGCATGGCGGGTCGCAAGCATATTGATGCTTTTCAATCATTGGGTTCGCTAGCTAGTGTGGTGGGTATTTGTGACGAGAATAGAGAGCTAGCACAGCAAATTGGGAAAACGTCGGACATTGAGGTTTTTGAGAACTATTCAGACTTGTTTGACTTTGGGATTGATTTGTTTGTAATAGCTACTCCCCATGCTACTCACCATAAGTTGGCAATTGATGGACTTAATAGCAATATATCATTATTGGTAGAAAAGCCATTGGCTTCAAATTTATCTCAAGCCAAAGAAATAGCTGCGATATGTGCGGGAAAAAAACTCAAATGTGCAGTAGGATTTGTACATCGTCATCGGATGGAACTGCAGGCTGCACATAGACATATAAAACAAAAAGATTGCGGTGAAGTTGTATATCTAACAGATACATTCTGGTTGTCAGGTGGAGAGAGATTGCCAGAATGGCTATGGAATGATTCAGAATCCGGTCTTGGTATTTTAGGTTATAGTGCAATTCATCGAATAGATTGGCAAGGTTGGTTGGCCAATTCTAAAGTTGCTAGTGTGTACGCCCAAACAAACCTTGATGGTATATATGAGGGTTCAATTCATGGAGTTGTAGCTAGTCTGACGTTTGAAAATGGAGTTGTGGGTTCTGTTGTTGGCTACCAGCCGAATGTCGATGTGAGTAAGCCTTTCATAAGTACAGTAATTGCCGGTTCTCAAGGTTTGATCAATATTAAGTTAGGCCAAAGTTTTGAGATATGTACTACGGTAGAGAACTATAGGAAAAGTATTGTTCAAGACGACCAGTTTGTTAAACAGGCACGAGACGTAGTAAATGCTATTGTAGAGGATAGAGAACCTTGCTCCTCTGTGTATGATGGCGTGCACTCTGCGGCTGTAGTTGAAGCAATTATTCAATCAGCCAAGACAGATTCAAGAATTGATGTTAAAAACTAGTTATAAATAATGTCTAAAGGGGATATATAAGAGATATGGTATCAGCTTTGTCTAGTAATAGGGTTGTGTTTATTAATGGTATGGTGTTTGCTGATGGTGATCTAAGATCATGTATGGTGGTTGTGGAGGAAGGGAAAATTACCGAGCTTCTTGAGACAGGTACTGATGTCAGCGATTTAACAACTATTGATTTACAGGGAAAATATTTATTGCCAGGTGCAATTGACGTACATGTTCATTGTCGTGCTCCAGCAGCGCCGGAACGCGGAGATTTTGCTACTGAAACACGTGCTGCTGCGGCAGGTGGTGTTACGACCATGTTAGAAATGCCAATATCCAAACCATGTGTCAATAGTTCAGTGATACTTGAAAGTCGCAAGAAACTGGGTGAAGATAACGCTTACGTGGACTTTGGTTTGTATTGCGGGCCCGTGGGTTGTGATGAACAAGTCATTGAAGACATGGTAAACGCAGGCGCAATCGCATTTAAAGCTTTTATGGTAGATGCTCCTCCTGGCCGAGAGGATGAATTTGACGGTATTGCTGCTGCAAACAGGTCTGACTTGTTGATGGCATTTCAGAAAACCGCTAAATATGATATTCCATTTGTGATTCATTGCGAAGATGAACAATTACTTAACCATTATATTAATCTAGCGTTAGAAAGCGATCTGTCAGACCCGATGGTGCATCCAAAATCTCGTCCTGATATAGTGGAAGCAGTGGCTATTGCAGGTGCCGTCTCGCTTGCCGAACATGCTAACAGACCAATACATATCGCGCATGTCAGTTCAGCTAAAGGCGTTGATATTATTAGACATGCAATTCAGTCGGGAGTGGATGTGACAGGAGAGGTTTGTTTACATTATCTAGAGTTTACTGCTGATGTTTTATCCAAGGCTGGACCTTATGCTAAAGTGAATCCTCCAATTAGATTTAAAAACGATCAAGAAGCATTGTGGGCAGGTGTTAGAGACAACACATTGATGATCCTAACTACTGATCATGCACCATTCACAGCAGCTGAGAAAGAGGCTACATGGCATGATTTGGTGAGTTCACCCCCGGGTCTTCCAAGTCTTGAAATGTTATATCCAATGTCTCTACATTATGCTCTTAACGGCCAATGGGATTTATCTAAATCAATAGAGTTAGTATGTGAGTCACCGGCTAAGCTATTTAATCTTTGGCCCAGAAAAGGTACAATTAGTGTGGGTTCCGATGCTGACTTCGTAGTATTTGATCCTAAAGATGAACACGTGGTTGACAGTGCCAATTGGTTTACTAAAGCAAAGGATTGTGATCGTGTGTACTCTGGATTGAATATTAATGGGCGAATATTACAGACTTACGTGCGTGGCAATCTGATTTACAGTAATGGAGAAATTGCAGGAGAACGAGGTTACGGACAATTTTTGCGACCAAACTAATACTTTAGACAATTATAGTATCTACAACTTTTTGTCAGGGGAATAGGGTTATCATCATGACAGCACATAACACAGATTGGATTGTGCCTAGGGCACAGGGATATGACACAAATCGTTCATTACGAGAGGAAATAATTGGTGGGCTTGAGAACGTTATGTTCAATCCCTATGTGGCTGGAAATGCTGAATTTAAACCACTTGAATCTGATTTTGCTTCTAAATTAGGTATGAAATATGCTGTGGCAGTACAATCTGCTACGGCCGGCTTAATACTAGCACTGCGTGCTTGTGACGTTGGGCCTGGTGATGAAGTTATTACAGTAGGAAACTCAGACATCTCTACGACCGCGGCAATATCGATTATTGGAGCTACTATAGTTTTGGTAGATATATTAGAGAGTGATTATACGATTGATGGGAGCCAAGTAGCGTCTGCAGTTACAGATCGGACTAAGGCGATACTACCTGTAGATTTGTATGGACACCCATCGGATTGTATTGCTTTACGTAAAGTTGCTGATGAACATGGACTAAAGATTATTGAAGATGCTGCTTTAGCAATAGGTGCACGATATGCAAATCATCATGTTGGGTTCTATTCAGACCTGACTATTATTAGTCTGGCAGCTGCCAAACCTCTTTCATCTAGTGGGAATGCTGGCATGGTTGTTACTGATAACTCAGCATTAGCAGAAAAAGTAAGTTTATTTCGAGGTTACGGTAAGGAATTTGATCCTAGTAGAACTCCACCTTTGTCAGACGAACATGTAGTAGAAGGATTTAATTTACCTATGGACCCGCTACAGGCAGTAGTTGTGCATGCTAAGCTTCCTTATCTAATGGATTGGACAGACAAACGCAAAAGAATTGCTGGTTTATACCGTAGCGCCTTGTTAGATAAAGAGGTGAAGCTACCAACTTTTAGTGAGGATGCAGACCCATCTTTCTCAAGTTATGTCATACTATCTTCCCGTCGAGATGAGCTGCATAATGAAATGCGTAAAAGACGCATTGAAACAGGAACTCATTATGCACCAGCAATGCATAAACAACCTGTTTATAGGAACAATGTAATTGCTGGAGATAGTCTGCCAGTCACCGAACAGGTAGCGCGTGAGCTGATAGCATTGCCAGTTTCCCCTGAAATGGACGACAACCAAATTGATTACGTGTTGACCGCAATTGAAGATTTGTTCTAGACCGAAGTTTTGCTTATATAGATAAAAACAATATTTCTGATACAATTTGTTGTGTTGTCAATCAACAATTTGTAAATAACTGAACTGTATTTATTGATGTACTAGTATGCATACACTCAGGAGGAGGGTGGGATTTTACAATGTATAACTATGATATTCCAGTCCGTCGTTATAACCGTAACGACCTATATGAATTTTGTGAGAAGTATCTGATATCTTTGGGGGCTAATGAAGAGGAAGCACGTATTACTTCAGCAGGTGTTGTGGCTGCTGCTAGTCGTTGGCATCCAGGCAAAGGTCAAGGATTAGAGAAACTTTTTAGGCTCACTTTACAACTTGGAAATGGTGGCATTAACTGTAATGCTGAGTTTGAGGTGCTGGAGGATTCCCCCGCAGCTGCTTTGGTAGATGGTCATCAAGGTTTTGGATATGTGGTTGCACAAAAAGGTTCAGAACTTGCTGTGGAGAAGGCTGCAAAAGTGGGAATAGGTATAGTATCAATCAAGCATAGTAATCATTTTGGACAAGCTGGTTATCACGCAGAATCAATTACGAAGTCAGGCATGATTGGTTATGTGATGACCAATGCTAGGGCTGAAATGGCTCCTTGGGGTGCTACAGAACCTGTTCTTGCTACTAGTCCCTGGGGTATAGGTATTCCTAGAGAAGGTTCCGACCCGATCTTGTTGGATATGGCACTAACACAGTCTGGGCAGGGAATGGTTATGTGGGCTTTGCGGGAAGGACAGGACGTGCCTGATAATTGGATGCTTACAGCAGATGGTGCCAAGAGTACTAACCCAGCTGATTTTCTTAATGCTGATGGTAGTGAGTCTACAGGAACACAATATCCTATAGGTGAATTTAAAGGTTATGGTCTTGCCTTATTCACTGATGTGTTGTGTGGAGTCATGAGTGGATCTTTATTTGGCACTCAATGTTTTCAAGGCGATGTTAATCATGATGTAGGACACATGATTATGGCATTCAACCCAGAGTTTTTTATGGAGAAAAAGAAATTTCAAGAAAGATTAGAGCAGCTGGTAGGAGAAATTCGTTCTGCCAAGCCAATTGAAGGTAGGACCGTTTACTTACCTGGAGAATTGGAATTTCTAACCGAAAGAGATTCTAATCAATCCGGAGTGCCGATTGATGAACGTAGTGTCGAAAAACTATTAGTGTTAGCAGATAATCAAAATATTAGTTTTCCATCGGAGATTTAGATATAGGTACATTGCTCAGGGGATGCAAGATGGTGTTTTGCAATCCGTTTTGTTTCCTGAGCATTAAAAGGAGGAAAAAATGCTTAGAAGATTTGCTCTAGAACAAGATGTGGCAAGACGAGTCACTGCTGCAAAAGCTCTAATGGAGGAAAAGGGCTTGGGAGCTATACTGATTCCGGCAAGAGGTGCGCCGGGCATGATGGGTATGGCTCAATATTTTACAAACCTCAATTTGTGGGCTGGACCTGCCTGGGTTGTGTTGACTGCCGATGATCCAGAACCGGCTTTGCTTATATGGTCATCATATGGTGCGGAATGGAACAAACAAGAAGCAACAACTTCTTGGGTTGAAAATCCTGATCCTGATACCTATGGACGTGTATTAGAGATAGTAGCTGGTGCCACAACAAAACTAAAGAAGGTTGGCATTGAGCATATTCCTACTCATTGGACTGTAGGGGATATGGAACGTGCAAAAGCCGAACTTGATGGTCGTGAATTTGTGGACATTACTAAGGAATTAGATGCTATGCGTTCGATCAAGTCTCATTTTGAGATTGAGCATTTTTATGATCTGGGTCGTATGACAAAAGAGGCTTTTGATATTTTCGAACATGTGGCTCGACCGGGTGTACGCGCATGGGAAGCTGCAAGTGCTGCAGAAGAACACCTAAGAGCCAATGGCATGATTTGGGGACGTTCAAAGTACTCTATGGATTTACGTCCTTATACGATACCTACCACTGTAGATCGGGAACTTACTCAAGATGATAAGATTCTTTTTGAACTTGTTTATGCCAGCGAACTGGGATATTGGTTGGAAATGACTGCTTTTTATACATTTGAACCTCTAGATGCTAAACTTCAAGCACAGATTGATGCTCACGAGAAGGTCATTGAGGCTTGTGCGTATGAGTTACGAGATGGCAATCCTATAGGCCGAATATCTGAGGTTAGTAACGCAACTTGGGAAGAACTGGGATTTGAGGTGGCTACCGAACCTCTACCTTCAGGAGCTCCTCCTGGAAAACATACACCAAATTGTCATTCAATTGGTCTTGATGAAAGTGATGGGCCGTCATCATGGTTTACTCCAAGCGAGCTGCTGAGGACAAATATGGTCATATCTTTTCATCCTAGTACTCGCCTCAAAGGTGATCGTGCCTTTCTAGTGTCAGACAACTATCTAGTAACACAGAATGGCGGCGTGCGTTTGTCGCCATTAAATTGGACCCATAAGGTAATAGGAGACTAGATTGTAGTAGTTCGCTTTGATTTAGACGCTATTTAGGTGGCGTATAGTTAAGCTGATAAACACAAGTACCCATACTTTTGTATGGGTACTTGTGTTTATCTTATTAGGTCCCCTAAGGCTGCCAACAACAGGGAAATATTTTCACGTCGACTTGAGTAGCCCATAAGACCTATTCGCCATACTTTGCCGGCTAGTGGGCCAAATCCGCCAGCAATTTCTATGTTGTAATCTTCTAGCAACTTACTTCGTATAGCAGCATCATCTATTTTGGAGTAGAGTACAGGTGTAGTCAGCATTGGTAAACGGTGCTCTTTATGGACATGTAACTCAAATTCAAGATGTTCTAATCCGTTCCATAGTAACTCGGCCATTGATCGATGCCTAATATGACGCGCTTCCAAACCTTCCTCTTGCACCATGCGGAGACCTTCACGGAGTGCATATATTAGGTTGATTGGAACAGTATGATGGTACTGTCTGCTATCAGACCAGTATTTTTCGATTAATGATAGGTCCAAGTACCAATTTGCCACTTTGGTTTTACGTTGTCTAATGATTTCAACTGCGCGTTCACTTATGGTTATTGGCGCCAGACCAGGCGGGCACGAAAGACATTTTTGTGAGGCGCTATAAGCTATATCGATATCCCATTCATCAATTTTAAGAGGTACGCCACTTAGTGATGTGACTGTATCTAATAGCAATAGTGCATCATGTCGATGTGCTATCTCCCCCATACCATCCATAGGCTGAAGTGCTCCTGTTGAGGTTTCTGCATGTACTAGAGCTAGCATTTTTGTTGGTTTTTTGCTAAGAGCGCTTTCTATTTCATCTGGTGAAAATACTTGTCCCCATGGTTTTTCAATACAACTAACTTCGGCGCCGTAACGCGAAGCCATTTCTGCAATACGGCCTCCAAAGAAACCATTTACACCTACAACTACATGGTCACCTGGTTCGATGAAATTGCACAAAGATGCTTCCATACCCGCACTACCAGTACCAGAAATTGGTAATGTTAGATTGTTGCTAGTTTGGAAGACAAGCCGTAGCAACTCCTGTACTTCGTCCATGATCTTATGGAACTCAGGGTCAATGTAACCTAGTAAAGGTGTTACCATTGAGCGTAGCACCCGTGGATGTGTCATTGTAGGTCCTGGACCAAGTAAGGTTCTTGACGGTGGATTAAGATCTGTATATACCATTGTAAGTTCTCGTAAATTCTTCAGTGTAAGTAATTGTGTGACCAAGTCTATGGTGTAACATCATACTATTTCAGTAGGTATTAATTTTCACAGTGGGTAATATTTGTTTTGCTAATGTGAAAGATCCTATAGTTGTGCCTTCGATACTTGCTGCGGCTGTACCACATGCGACTCCCCATCTTAATATATCAGGCCATGATAAATCGCATGATAGCCCATAGATTATTCCTGTCATAACTGCGTCACCTGCACCAACATCATTGCGTTTAGTTATAGGTGGGGCAACAGCAATCCATGTTCCTTCTTGATTGGACAATAGAGCACCTTTTCTACCTTGAGTGATGATCACATGTTTTACTCCAGTTTGGAGTACAGAAGATGCTGCATTCAGAGCATCTTCTGTAGAATCAACTTTTGATCCAGCAATAGTAGATGCTTCAAGAGCATTGAGTTTTACCAGGAATAGATTTGTATTACATCCATGTAGTAAAGCTGGACCGCTTGTATCCAGCAAGGCTTTTCCACCTAAAGATTGAATTTCTTGGATTATATCTGCATAGATGCTATTTGGAAGACCGGAAGGTATGCTTCCACACAGTGCCCATAAATCACCAGGTCGTGCTAGCTTGCGTATTTTTGTTATAAGTTGATGACATTCTTGGGCGTGTATTATTGGGCCAGGCTCATTGACTTTTATGAATTGAGTACGATTTTTGTCAACTACACTGAAGTTTGTTCTTGTCTCGCCAGAAATGCGTACAAAATCAGTCAAAACATCTAGCTTGCTCATTTCTTGAGTTAGCATCTCTCCAGTAGAACCACCAACAAAACCTAATGCTATGGATTTAGCTCCGATTGCAGCTAGTCCGCGTGATACATTAATTCCTTTGCCCCCATAATTCATCTCAGATGAATTAGCACGCATGACTTTATGGAGTTCAAGTTCGGTGACCTGTAATTCACGGTCGATAGCAGGGTTAAGGGTTACTGTATATATCATGCTGTGTGTGGAAGTGATTGAAGAACAACACAGATATCTTCATTCTAAACTTTCTAAACTTTTGTTTTTATTGATTGCTTCAACGAAACCCTTAGTGATATCTTTTGGTCGTGTTATGGCAGTGCCTACTACCACAGCAAGTGCACCATTCTCGAGTGCTAAGTTGACTTGTGTATGGGTTTGATATCGACCTTCTGCTAATATAGGTACTTGGGCTTGAGAAGATAGTGATTTAACAAGCTCAATATCAGGTGTTTTCATTTGGTTGCTATAAGGTGTATATCCTGATAAGGTGGTTGCCACCATATCTGCTCCGGCTCTTTCAGCTTGCAGTCCTTCTTCAAGTGTGGAAACATCAGCGAGCACTAAACATTCAGTCTCTACGTGAATAGCATCAATATATGAGAATAGATCGCTAGCTGGACTTGCACGATTGGTTGCATCAATAGCAATAATATCTGCTCCTGCTTCAGCGATTTGCTTAGCATGGTCTAAAGTTGGCGTTATATAGACCTGATAATTATCTATATTGTCCTTGTATAAACCTATAATGGGTAAATTGACTGATTTTTTAATGGCAGATACATCGCGGGGAGTATTGGCCCTAATTGCCCTGGCTCCGCCTGCATCTGCAGCTATGGCCATTTTGCTCATTATTTCTGGTCCATACAGTGGTTCATCGGGTAAAGCTTGACATGACACTATGAGTTGTTTATTAACTTGATTAACAAAGTTCGGTAAAGAATTCCATCTTTTAGCTTTAGTCATATTGATCAGCAAATGTCACTTGTTACCAAGGTGCTAGCTGCTCCTACCAGCACGGCCTCGGTACCAAATCTAGCAGGTAACACTTTGGTATTATGGTGAGGTACTAGAGTGCAGTTGATTTCAATAGATTTCTGTATGTTGTCCATAAATAAGTCTAAGCTTCGCATTAGTCCGCCGCCTAATGCTATCATATCGGGAGCAAACAAAGTCATAAGATTTGATATTCCTACTCCAAGATAGAACCCTTGGCGATTTACTGCTTCTATAGCGCACTTGTTACCCATCTTAGCTGCCCTACATATTTCATGTGCGTTCATTGATTTGACGTCTTGTGCGTCACTGCAATTATTAATCCACCAATCAGTCATAGCTCCACTACTGGCTAGTCCTTCCCAACAACCTTGAGATCCACACCAACATACAGTTCCTTCCGAAGAATCCACAATATGATGACCAATTTCAGGGTGAGCACCTTCGATACCGCGGTATAGTTGACCGTCGATTGATAGACCAACTCCAATTCCAGTTCCCACAGTAACAAGTAGAAATCTTGATGTACCTTTGCCAATTCCCCAGGTGTGCTCACCGATAACTGCTGCATCGGCATCATTTTCTAGGGTCACAGGCACATTGAATTTATCACGGAATGTGGATGTGATGTTCTTACTCTGCCACCCTGGAAGAAATGCTTCTACGTTTCCCAATGAGCCGTCGGCACGGTTGTGCCTGCCAGTACATCCAATGCCAATGCCGAATAATACATAGTCGTCACTCTGTATTAATTCAGTAATATGACTTGCAATTTTATTGACTGCACTTTCAAATCCTTGCGCAGGTTCAGTAGGGAACTCGTTATGCCCAAGCAGTTCGCCTGTCTTAGTGATAAGACCAACACTAATGTTAGTACCACCTATATCAACTCCTGCTATTACATCTATGCTCACAGAGACTATAGCCTTACTGTGCTTTTGGATTCGATTGATTCTAGGGCAGCAAGAACCATTCTCGTAGCTACTAGGCCATCATTTCCAGTGACAGGAACATCTGTATTGTCTAATACTGCATCCACAAAAGACTGATCTTCTGCTAACAGTGGTTCAGCCATATATGCATAATGACCTCCATTGGGACCATAGACGGCTACACCTTGATGTACCATATCTAGATTTAGTATTCCCTTGTTGCCTGTGACATCTAGTTTAAAATCAAATCCGGTAGGGTGTGTTTCAGGTAAATACCAACCTATATGAGCACAACCTATGACGCCATTTTCGAATTTTATAATACTAAAAGTTTCATTCTCAATTGGATACTTACTTGCGACGCTTGTTGAAGATTCACAATATATACTTACTGGCTCACTGTTGACTATCCATCGCATTGCATCAAAGTCGTGTACACCTAGAAAAAACATCACGCCAGTTCTTCCATTTATGCGATCGGGCTGGGTCATAAGATTGGTCCGTCGAGCAAAAATACTTACTAGGTCACCAAGCTCGTTTTCGCTCACTGTTTGTTTGGCATGGGCGTATTGTGGAAAAAACCGTAAAGTAAATCCTACCATCAATTTGACTTGTGCTTTGTCAGCTGCTTGAATAATAGTTTCGGATTCTTCCAGTGTCATTGCGATGGGCTTTTCTACTAACACATGTTTGCCTGCTGCAATAACGCTAAGGCACGGAGCTTTGTGTAGGTGATCAGGAACTGCAACTACAACAGCTTCTAAATCGTTGTGTAGCAACATATCTTCATAATTCGTGTAAGATGTTGCTTTATATTTTTTCGCAGTTTTGGATGAAACCGATTCGTCTATATCTGCCACACAAACTAATCTTGCGCGTTCGATACGCGACAACATTTCA
>CAJWIA010000031.1 GCA_913040765.1 uncultured Anaerolineales bacterium
TCGCACATATGTAGTCAAATAATGTGGTGCCATTTCACGTACAGCACGATCTATTGTATCTGATAATTCTAATAAATTGCGCATTAGCAATCGTTCTGAAGGGTGTACTAATCCATCCATTTTAGCATCCTTAAATGAGAATCCGGCAAGCGTTGCCTTTTCTAAGATACTGCAAATACGAGCATGTGCATATTGCACATAATATACTGGATTCTTATCAGATTGCTCACGAGCCAAATCAATATCAAATTCCAGATGACTTTCAGATGCACGCATTAGCATAAAAAACCGCACCACATCGGCACCAACTTCATCGATCAGGTCATCCAAACTGATAAAGTTACCAGACCTTTTACTCATACGTTCGCCCTTAATGTTGACAAATTGATGCATTAGCAGTTTTATCCTATCGAACTCATAACCCATCGCCTTGACCCCTAATATTACATCAGGGAACGAATCTTTATGATCTGCCCCCATAACATCTATCACCAGATCAAATTTTCTTTCCATTTTGTTACAATGATATGCAATGTCGGGCAACCTATATGTTGGTTCTCCAGTTGATTTCACTATTACTCTATCATCCGACCCACCTAAGTTATTAACAGCAAACCACACGGCACCATCTTTATCATAAGCCAATTTTTTCTGTCTAAGTTTGTCAACTACTTTGTCTATTGAACCATCTTCATAGAGTGATTGCTCGTTGAATAACACATCCATCACAATGTTAAGTCTGCTCAAAGTACTATGTTGCTTAGCAGCAATATCCTCTTCAGCCAAATCCTTGAAAGTCTCCCAGTCCTCTTCCGACAAACTATCGGAATGATGTTCTACAAGCTCTGCACCTAAGGACATGAGATATTCGCCCTGGTAGTGATCTTCCAACAACTGTGCAGTTATACCAAGAGACTGCAAGTACCTAACCCTTAAGGACTCACCTAGTTTTCTCATCTGTTGCCCAGCATTGTTGTAATAGAATTCTCGAGTGACTTGGTATCCTACCGCACCAAGCAAATTGGATAATGTGTCACCCAGTACACCACCACGTCCATGTCCAACTGTTAGTGGGCCGGTAGGATTTGCACTGACAAATTCTACTTGAGCGCTTTTATTGGAGTACAATTTTAGATCCGCAAAGCTAGAACCTGCATTAATCACTCTAGACACCTGTGAGCACAACCAGTCTGACGACAAAGTCACATTTAGAAAACCAGGTTCCGATACAGTCGAATGCGCAAGTATTTGACTCTTAGGCAAATGGTCTTGAATATGATTAGCTATATCAACAGGAGAGTGGCCAATGCGTTTTGCAAGTTGCAATGGCAGCGCAGATGAATAATCACCCCATTCCCGTCTTTTGGGACGAGTCAGATGAATCTGTTCCGGCAATTCAAAAGATGGAAGCGCTCCATCTTGCTGAGCTGCAGAGACTCCGGCAAGCACTATTTCGGACAGCTGTGTTGAAAGTAAAGGCATTAATAAATTTACAAAATCTTTTTTGGAATATTAACGTAACAGATTATTAATGTTAACAGAATGTTGCATTATATTCAACCAATAGATAAATCAATAACAATGCAACATGAGTGCTTCTAACATTCCCTATATAATACTAAACATTCCCCTAACGCAATTTTTCCACAGAAACCGTTGGTGGTTTGGGTAAATCTGTAACATATTTATACAATTCACTCATAAACATGAATTCATATCCTTTTTCTTGTAACAATGTAACAACCGACTCAAACACCTCGAATGCTTTATCGCCATTTCGTAGATGAGCGTATCGCTTCCATCCACGAATATTAGCTGCAATTCTATTTGTGTAGTAGTCATAAGGATGCGAATCTAAAACTACTACATCTGGCAAAGGAAAAAACCGCATTAAAGTCTTGTATATATCCAGACCCAAGAACTTTATGTAGCTCATAGAAAACACTAATCGAATGGTATCTAAGCAAGCTGCTGGCAGTTCGATTATCTCATTCCCTGAATGAACAAAACGAAACGGTTTATTTGGTAGGTGTAAATTTGAGTATCCATATTCGTCCATACGTATTGAAGGAAATATACTCGCATCATATTTGAATTGATTTTCTATTAAAGAGATAATACCTTCCCTATTTATCAAGCCATTTGGTGCCCGATATCCTATTGGTGGAGCTCCAAAAAAGTCCTCGTATGCAGCAATTGAACTGGATACTTCGTCAGCAAAATATTTCAACCTTCTTTCATGGCTGTGTGAATGAACACCAAACTCAATTGGAATGGTATGCGACAAACGCCCAATTTCAGCACTATATTTTTCAATGAGGGATGTGACCAAAAATCCAGTAACTTTGATTTTATGTTTTTGAACAATAGTAGAATATCGCCTCATTAAATCAGTATTCTCAAACATGTGTATACGACCGCTTTTGTCCAACAAATCTGACTCGATATCAAGCGTAACACAGGCAATTCGTTTACTCAATTTCACAACCTCAACAACATTAAGGTACTAGAACTCACTGGGGAAAGAAATCAATAACAATGTCTACGACCTCAACCAAGCTTTTAATATGGCCAAACCAAATCTTAGCGGATATGCAATGCCACTAGGTTTTTTGCTAACGCCCAATTGTCTAGACATGATTGAAACTGGCACTTCCTTAATGGATAACCCTTTATTAACTGCCTCTAAAATCAATTCAGGGGCACTGAATTGAGGTTCACGTAACTCTAATCCGGTGAGAGACGAAGCTCGTATAGCCCTAAACCCGTTGGTGCAATCCGTAATTTTAGTTCTAGCAAAAAAAGACAATATAGACGAATATAATAATATTCCTGCATGCCTAGCACTATTGCGGTCAGAGTAATGACCCAAGAAACGCGAACCCATCACATAGTCTGCTTGCCCTTCAAGAATTGGTGATATTAGGCGTTCAATTTCCTCTGGACGATGCTGTCCATCCGCGTCCATAGTGACTACAATCTCCGCACCTTCTCTACAAGCTATTTCAAAACCAGTCCGCAATGCATCTCCTTGTCCACGATTTACTACATGGAACACTGCTAATCCGCCTTGGCTCTGAACTACATCACCGGTGCGATCGGAAGCACCATCAATAATCACTATAGATCTAATGCTCATGCCTAGTACTTGTTTAGGGACTCTATCAAGCACCTTAGCAATAACACCTTCCTCATTATATGCAGGAATAACAACAGCAATATTGGCCACGTCTGATCCAGAAACATTATCCTTACCATATGAAGTCAGAGCTAATGCTTGTACCAAATCACCAAAAGACCTGCGCATGATGGACAATCTGATAATGAGATGTATGATCAAAAGAAAAGAAACAAAGCTAGATAAAATAGCAATAGAGAACAAGCGTCCTTCCAGTTGAAATATTGATGCTAACACGTCAACTATGGGTGGATAAATGGCAATAATCCATACTGAAACAAACAGAAATTGAGCTAAGAAAAGCTCTCCTCTTCTAAGCTTACCCGATCGTCGCATAAAAAAAGAATAAATCAGGACAAAAGCCCCAATAACCAAACCTAAAATGCGGACTCCGCTAATCAAATTTGACTCCTATGCATAATTGACAAACCATTCGTATGTTTCACGTAAACCCAAGTTCAAATTTACTTCTGGTTCCCAACCTAAAATCTCACGTGCCTTTGTAATCATAGAATAATTCTTTCGCACGTCTCCATGTCTAGTCGGAGCGTTACAAATACGTGTATCGCTTCCAGACACATCTTGGACAATTTCAACTAATCTATTAATACTAGTTTCAATCCCTGTGGCAATTTGGTATACTTCGCCACCCATATCACAGTCCAGCGCCAGTAACACTGCCCTGCACAAATCCGCAACATACACAAAATCTCGTGTCTGCTCTCCATCTCCATGCATTGTAATAACATTATTATTACAAATTGCCTTAAAGAACTCGGGAACCACACTGCCTTTATGCTCGGAAAAAGGCCCATACACGTTACCAAACCGCAGGACAATTGTATTTAATCCCCAAGATCCATAGTAGGCCAAGCAGTAGGCCTCTGCTGCGAGCTTGCTGGCTCCATATGGAGAGACTGGCAAAGGCGCCTTATCTTCAGAAGCAGGCGGTATTTGTCTACCCAAAGGTGCATTAGAAGACGCAAAAACTATCTTCTGTGACACCTTCGTGTCAGAACTCTCTTTAGCTGCGCGACATGCTTCTAGAACATTAAGAGTGCCTACTACATTTGTTTCACAGTCCTTATAAGGGTCAATCAAGGAACCAGGAACGCCTGTCTGAGCTGCCAAATGTACAATAGAGTGATGGGATCTTATTACTTTAGCTAAAAGATCTCTGTCCAATACGTCTCCCTCAACAATATCAACAGGCAAACCTTCTAAATATGCATATCTTCCTGTACTGAAATTGTCTAAGACAGTAATTTTGTAACCATACTCAAGCATCAGACGGACTAGATTTGCCCCAATAAATCCAGCTCCGCCAGTCACCAAAACACTAATATTTTTCATCAGAGTCAATTCGGCTTTACGACAAGACTAAATTGTTTGCACCTTCTTTCTGGATCCATTCCAGCGCACATCCGGAATCAGTACATCCTTATAAGCTTCTATTCTATCGCTATACTTCATTAAGTCCTCGATCATCATCAGTACTTCCTTATCAATATCTTCAGTAGGATGATAACCTAAATCAAGAAGAGCCTGATGTTTAGGATTGTAGTAATGATCTTCAGATTCAATCCGCGGATTTTCTAGATTAGTGATTGGAACATCAAAACCAATTTCAGCAGCTACTTGGCGAACTTTAAGAGCTAGTTCCTTAACTGTAAATACACCTTGGAATTGATTGAAAACTCGATATTCAGTTGTAGCAGGTGGATTTTCAACAACTAACGTCAAACATTGCATAGAATCTTTCAATGGTATAAAACTGCGCTTCTGACCACCATTACCATAAGGAGTAATTGGATGACCGATAATGGCCTGACAGCAAAAGCGATTGATGATCGTACCAAATGCTTGATCGAAATCCACTCTAGTAATCATCCTCTCATCATCCTGCATTTTATCAACACGGGTACCAAACACTACCCCTTGCATAATGTCAGTACTACGCAATCCCCACATCTTACAAGCAAACATGACATTGTTGCTATCATGCACCTTACTCCAATGATACCAAGATCCTGCTTGCCTAGGAAAAGGCAGCACATCCTTTCTACCCTGATACTCTATTTCAAAAAATCCTTCTGGAATATCAATATTTGGTGTGCCATATTCACCCATAGTGCCCAACTTAACCAAGTGAGCATCGGGTGTAATGTCTCGCATAGCATGTAATATATTTAGAGTTCCTACAATATTATTTTGCTGAACTAGAACCGTATGCTCTAAATCAATCATGGAATATGGTGCTGAAGGACACTCACCCAAATGTACTATAGCTTCTGGTTGAAAATCTGACACAGAGTCACGCACAAATTCCCAATTCGTTAAATCGCCTTCTCTAAACCACAGTTTTTCACCGAAAGCATCTTGATAAGCACGCTTACGATTATCCATGCCCAAAATTGGCGTAGCACTCTGGCTGCCCATTTCTGAAACCCACTGCCTACGTTGATAACCATCAACTCCACCAACCTGATGTCCACGCGCAGCTAAAAACTGTGCAAGCGGCCATCCTAAGTATCCATCTATACCTGCAATAAATACCCGCATAATTGCATGTACCTCCTAAATCATATAGATTCTGCAAAGAGAGTCTGTGCTATCAAACCAGCAATTGGTGCAAGTAAACATACACTTACAATTCTGATAACAGTAAACTTCCATCCCAGAAGTCCAATTTCTAATGGCAGACGGTCCAAAGACCATAAGCCCCATCCTGTTAGATAAGCAACAGCAACTCCCACACTGCTACCAGAACGCAGAAGTCCAGCAAGGATTGGGACTGTTACGACCGGTCCACCGGGTGTTAAAGTGCCAAGCATTGATCCAATCAATATTCCTCGCAAGCCAGATTGTGGGCCAAGCCACTCAGAAATGAATGATTGGTATTCCTCAGCTAATACCTGAGCCATACCAGCTACCACTAATGCGATCAATAGCAAAGGTAACACTTCTATCATCATTTTATAAGAGACTCGCATACCAACAATGTGTTGATCTCCACCTTGATAATAAGCAACCACACCTAGTATGACTGCGATTGCAGCCATTATCAATGTTGGAATTAGCATGCCCGAATCCCTCCAATTATTATACATAGTAGTTCATTACAGTAGTGATAGCAATCACAGATTAACTGTTATATCGATAAAGTACACAGACAAGTTTTAGATTGTGTAAGCAAACTACCACGGATCCGTAGGGCCGCTCACACAATAATTCACAGGATGATAAACACTAACTGGACCGTCTTTCCACACAACATCTGCATTGGGCTGCCCAGCAATATAATAATCTTGTTTTATTGACGATAAGTACATATTATTGTTTCCCGGATTACGCCATCGACGATACATGATATATAGATCATCCAATACTGGTAAATTGACTCGTGGAATATAATCAAAATGTATAAAGGATCCACTTTTCACTTTGCCATCACAATTATCAATCTCCCAGCTTATGTTATCTCCCCCAAAACGCTTTGAACCAACATGAGGACATGGAACACCTACTAATGACTGGATTGCTGGCATCATCATACCATCCGTAGCACATACACCTGATACTAATTGTTTTGACAACTCGTTTGGTATTGGAACTATCTTATTAAAGTAACCAACTGAAACACGCATTACAAGACCACCAACAAAAACAGCAACCACAAATCCATTGATCTTTGATCCTATTAGTGTAAGATTTAGATTTCCAGACAACAACTTTGCCCATAGTGCGGTTTGAGCAAGCGCAAATAACACAATTGTCGCAGGATGTTCTGCATGCTGTTGTGGAAACAGAAACCACCAAACAATGCCACCTAGCGAAGTTATGATCCAAAGAAAGTCAAAATCACTTATTTGTGTATATTTTTGAGTAGCAGACAGATTAACAACATGATAAATTATCAACAAAGTAATACCTATACCAAGATAATATTCAATTCGGATTAAAAGCAGACCATAATAGTTTGCAGAAGTAAGGTAGTTCAACCAATCGGTTCTTTCTGCGACCCTTGAGGATATCTCATTCAATCCATGTTGGTTGGACAATAAGTAAATACGAGTGAACAAAGATCCGATACCTAACACAGGTGCGGTCATTAACAAGGAAAATTGTCGCCAAGAAATATTAATACGATGAAAACACACCAATCCTCCTAGAACAACAAAGGACCAAGGGAGCAATTGTAATGACAATAGGCTTGTAACCAATAACAAGATCCAAGACCACACAAACCTACTAGTAGCCCAACGACCTGACACAAACCAAAGGTATAATTGCGCACCTGACAATAATGTCACATAAGGCACCCAATAGCCAAGTGTAGTGCTCCAACTTAGAAACCAGTATGAGATCCCACCGATACCAAAAAAATATGCTCCGACTTTATAATCACTATATCTTCTCCAAACAGCTGCCCACAAAATCAGTCCGGAAGTAGAAAGAAATAACATTACAATGCGGTGGCTAGACAATGAATCCACTCCGATGTAATCTAACGCAAATGCAATCCATTCATAACCAGACGGCCAATGTGTATAAACATAAGCATAGCCACGCTCAGGGGTCAACGATACAGTGCCAATAGTATCGGCTACACCTCTAATAGGAAAAAACTGAGTTTCTTGCCAACCAATACGCTTCGCATTTTCAACACTTGTAAGAACTGCACCATCCACCCAGGCATCCCCAGCATTGATCCAGTAACTTCCAAAAGGTGATTTCATATACCATACTGCCATAAACAAAAGGCTGATAATCACTACTAATTTGGTATGTAAATTAGCCCGAAAATTAAATATATTTAGCATGTTATGTTCAATTCCTTACTACCACACCCCATGCTGGGTGATTAACTTGGCTACACCCAAAGGTAGGTGTAATTTTGGGGTCTTTTGCACTTATTTCATAAATATTTACTGCTGGACTCAATCCTCTGGCATCACGACTGTATTTAGCACTTATACTCAAACTTGCCGGTACATTGCTCAAATCCCATGGGTCACCCACTTTTTCGACATATTGGAATCCAAGATCATACAACTTAAACACATTATCGGGACCACCCCTAAGGAGATTTTGTTCGTCTTTGGTTGCCATACATTGAATAAGATCGCTTCGCAACCAATAAGTATATCCGCTACTCACATTGATGCGATCGCCTACTCCAGCTAGTGCATTCATAGCCAACATATCGTGACACTCAGGCAACGGAAATCCCTCTAGGTCACATATCCCAACACCTTGTACCTTGTAGCGAAACAACCTTTTCATATCCTGTTCGATAGTTGAGTAACCAATCAAACCAATACACAAACACATTACAATCACATATCTAAACCATGAATATTTCCCACTAGAGTAAAACGCCTTTTCGGCAGCGAAGGCAATAACAGGTATAAGTGATAGTAAAGCCGGCAGCATAAACCTCGGCGCAAAATACCGCGCTTGTAAGACTGCCCCAACTAATACCGTAATTAGAATTACTATGCTAAAACGTATTAGGATATTATGATTTCTCCACGAACTAATGGGTATTAGCAATATAAGCGGTGCAAACGCCAGATACAACCCTGATAGATTACCGTATTGAAAAACATAATCACCATACACCAATGCCAACGGATAAGTAAACAATATGTTACGCGCAACATCCAGAGAATTCCAATATCCTTGCGAATTATATTTGTCGCCAATTTGCCCATTCAAAAAAATAAATGGAGCAAACGGTTCTTGGAAAAGGACGCTATTCTTTACGACAAGTGTCAGAAAAGGCAAGATCATAATGAGAATGAAACCAATCCACACATGCATTTGATACCGGGATTTGCGCACTTCCCACAATAGTATTATAGATATTGGTAAAGCCACGGCGATTGCATATGTCGCTTTAGCAACTACAGCAAATCCAGTAAATAGACCAGCCAGACAAAAAGCTGACCAATTTACTGAAGATCGTTTGATCTCCACAATCCAATACAAAGCTGCAATCCCCAAACATGCGGCAAAAATATCCACTTTACCATCAATCATATAAAAACTTACAGTGGTAGATGATAACATCATTACCATAGCAACTACTTTGCCTACATTTCCTACACCTAAACTTCCGCAGAGAGATACCAAGATAGCAAGCATAGTTAGAGTAGTGACCCAAACAAATAACAAAGCTGCCTGCTCGTTATTTAGTGCTAACAAGACCGAATGATGCATTTCACCGAATAGTCCGGATATGCTATGGGTATGTTCATATCCAATTACAGGCATCAGACTACCAGATGCAGCCATCAACTTGGGCAATACCATATAGAAAAAGATGCCGTCACCAGCACCAAACCTAACAGGTAAACTAGCATTAAAAATGCCGAGTAGTATCACTACCAAAACCACTAGAATTTCTACAAATTTCATATGCGGTGGCAGTGCAAGAAAATGATGAGTTATCTGACCAAATAACCGATTAAATAAAACTGCCATATCCCCACGTACAAATATTATTCCTATTGATACAATAAATGTCACCAGTACAATAATAGGGACCAGCAAGAAATATCCCAGTAAACCAAGTCCTGTCCATGCAATTACGAACAGACATTGACCTAGCATCAACGCAGTCGCTATGATTGCCAATGCAGAATAATTGCGCCAGGTACTCCGTGCAACACCAACTGCTGGAAGCGACAACAATCCAATGATCAAACATGAGATTGTATATATTAGGCAAATACTTGCTGATATAAACATTAAATTCCCTGTTTCCTAACTATTAGAATCCGATCCAAAGCTTAATATCTTGCAGCCATATCATAGATGGCCACAAACCATAAACTTTTAGGAAATTAGTAAATGGTTCATATATGTTCACGCGTAGTCTGATTGACACAGCTGCCAACATCCATATAGATAACACCACACGCACGACAAAATTATTAATTAATTTGTTTGAAAACAATGAAAATACCTATGTACTATTTATACAGTAACGTTGATTGTTTGATTGACCTGTGAGAACTCAAGGATAGCTAGCTAACTAACAACATCTGTAGAGTCCCTAAACTTGGCAAGCATCACGATAGCCGCACCCCAAAATACAATGGATAAAGCTAGAGACAATGCTACCTTCATAGCAAACAAGGTGAATTCAGGACGATAATACATTATGACTTCACTAGATCCCTGAGGTACTATAACACCTTTGAATGTACCGTATACGTTCAACAGTTCTGATTGTTTGCCGTTGATTTCTACCTTCCAGCCTTGAGAATTGTTATCAGGATAAACTAAGATTCCAGCCTGTGATGCATCAACA
The DNA here is from genome assembly GCA_913040765.1 of uncultured Anaerolineales bacterium. Lineage (GTDB taxonomy): Bacteria > Chloroflexota > Anaerolineae > Anaerolineales > UBA11657 > UBA11657. Next base: position 10,500 of record CAJWIA010000031.1, read on the forward strand.
TCAAATTCAATGCGATCAGGATGATAAGACTCAATAATGACTGATCCTGTTGCTTGGCCAGGTACATTAACCAACGATAAAACTTCAGTTTCTGAAGCTAACACATACACTTTTTCTCGTAAATCCACATTAGATGCAGTAGTCATTCCCTCGAATAACGCATCTGTGTCTGAAAAAACTACCGTATCAAATGCAATCCATGCTTCAGGAAAAACATCTTCATTCCGATAGAGATAGACATCTTGCCAAAATGGGGGTTGGGTTTTCTGTGGTAACCCAACCAACTGGCGAGCTAGTATGGCCCACCATGGTACTTCGGAAATCTCTGTAGTACCAATATCAATAGATGTAAGCTGATAGCTGTCCGAATCATTTATCATCCTACCTGAAGATACATACTTTGTTCCCAT
>CAJWIA010000032.1 GCA_913040765.1 uncultured Anaerolineales bacterium
CGTAAGCAGTACTTTGTGTCAACAAATCTCAGCAATCCTGATCTTATACAATACAAACGAGCTGATGATTACGAAGAAGCTGAATCAGATTCTGACATTTTTGCTATTACTAAAGAAAAAGTAGTATCAATTACTCCTATATCAATTGACGCAACCGCTAGAGTTTCTTTGTTGGATTTTGAGGAAAAGATGAGTCAGCTGGACTGAGTAGTTTAGTCTTTTACTAATCAGATATGGTAATCAAAGATGTTTTGTTACTCGGGTTAGACATCCAGATGATCATTAGAGTCAGGGAACTCACTAGGCCAGTTTTCAAGCCTTACCCATAGATTAAGAACTTCTCCTGCTTCCACCTCGCCGAGACGGGCAGCTAGTATCAAAGCTTCTTCTGTAATCCCAGACATATTTGTGAATTCCAGGTATGCAGCACGACCTTGTTCCCAGGCTGTACGACATCGATTCAGTAGGTCACCACCATTAAAAGTGCGTAGTATACAACGAGTAGTATATGGTATTTCTGGTCCTTCTGACATTGCCAGTATACAGGGCTCGCTATTTGGTTCGAAATCAGGAGTAGGACCCTCTACTATAGTGATTTTTTCTGGTTCTGACACTTTGTTTCCTCTAACATTGACTCGCAAAATACTAAGATACAATTTTACATATAAAGCTTTATCTAAAAGCCACAATAAGTATAGGTATTGTTACAAGTAAGGCAATTGCTGTAACACCTATTAGGATTTTTAAGCCTAGATGTCGAAAATTTGTTTCTAATTCGCCGGTACCTCTAACATTCTTTCCATTAGTACTTCCGTTAAATACTTGTCGAGCTTTTTCAATTTGTGATAGCGCCGCCTTTATAGGTGTTCCATCATCCCGTTGAGCAGGCTCTATAATTTTCCAGCTTTCTTCATCTGAACCAGAGAACCGTCCGCGCTGCCATTGTATGAAAGAATTGGCAGCTCTATGAATCAACTGCACTGTCCACATAACCAAAAATAGTAATGCGATTAGTTTTCCCATTCTTTACTCCTGTCGATCCCGTAAGGTGTCACGTACCGTTTTTGTTCCTTGGTCTTGCTCTGTATTGCGACTTTCCTCAAAAGCTTCAGAGAAAAGTATAGTGGTGATATCACCAGCAAAACCCATTAGAGCATTCCCTGCACGTACTCCTTTGTCTGAGCTGAGTGCGTAATCTAGAGCAGTTTTGTCAGCGAACTGAAATTCGTGAATCCTATAATAATTTGATTGGCCATCTGGTTCTCCTTCTACGTGGCAGACTGTGATACGTTGTAGTCCTGGCATCTGTTCTGCAAATGGAATAAATGTTTGCGACCATTGATCTTCAAAGTGGTCGGGATCCTCTGGCTTTTGAAATAACAACGTCATTTTGTACATTGATGCGATTATACATCGCGTTTGTTTAAGTATAAGAGTTTTATCATAAGAGTTTTGTGATACAACTTAATACATAGTTAATTGGTATAATTCATAGTATCAAATTACGAAAATAAATTTAGTAAGCTATAGTGTGCTGCCACAAACATTGGTTGCAGAGGATAAGGATTGCATGACAAAAAAACAGGATGCCAATACAGACAGTAAGCCCTTAGTCGATTTTGCTGTTGGTATTGGCGGTGCGGCTGGTCAAGGAATTGCCACTCCAGGTAACATACTGGCAAGAATTTTTGCAAGGAGGGGATTGAATCTAAATGCGTATAATGCGTATCAGTCCTTAATACGTGGAGGACATACTTTCTTGACAATACGTGCTAGTAATGGGCCAGTCAGGAGTATGGGAGATTCACTTGATGTGATGGTGCCTTTGAATCAGGATACTATGGATAGACATCTTGGTGTAATGCCATCGGGTTCGTCCGTAATATATGACGAAGCGAAGATTACTCCAGAGAATACTCCTGAAGGAGTACAGCTCTGCCCATTACCGATTAAAGAGTTGATTGTCGGCAACAAACTAGCTGCAAATACAGTGGCTGTTGCTGTGATCCTAAATATGCTAGGGATTGAATTTGATGACTTGGTAGATGCTTTGGAGCGCATTTTTTCAAGAAAAGGTAAAGCCGTTGTGGAATCTAATATGGAGATTGCTCAAAGAGGTTATGATTATGCCGCAGATAATTTCAGTGCATTTCCCTATAAGGCGCCTAGATTGTCGAAGGGTTTAGCTGTGGTGACTGGAAACGAAGCGACCGGTATGGGTGCACTTGCAGCTGGGGTGAAATTTTACGCGGCGTACCCGATGAGTCCTTCAACTGGAGTGCTGATGTATATTGCACAACATGCCCGGGAACTCGGTGTTATGGTGCGACAGGTCGAAGATGAGATAGGAGTTATGAACATGGTTATTGGAGCAGCTCATGCAGGATGCAGAGCTATGTGTGCTACCTCTGGTGGTGGATTTGCGCTAATGACTGAGGCAATTGGCATGTCAGGAATGATTGAAACACCCATAGTATGTGTTGATGTACAAAGAGCGGGTCCAGCAACCGGAATGCCGACTAAGACTGAACAAGGTGATCTCTGGCAGTTGTTAGGAGCGGGACAGGGAGACTACCAGAAATTCATCGTTGCACCTGTATCACAGACCGACTTATTTAACACTATTCCAGAGTTATTTAACTTGACCGATCGTTATCAATGTCCAGGTTTAGTATTGTCTGATCTGCTGATTTCAGAGGGAACGTCTACTGTCGATCCTGATGATTTGAATTGGCAGCCTGATATCGATCGTGGACAGATGATTTTTCCAAATGGTAGTACTAGTGACAATCCATACGGAGGATATAACGATAACGACTATTTGCGTTATGTCAATACAGAAAGCGGTATTTCGCCTCGAGCAGTGCCCGGTGTACCTGGCCATATTCATGTCGCTGCATCAGATGAACATGATGAAGATGGTACTCTGATAAGTGATGAATTCACTAATCCGCATAAGCGGAGAATGATGGTAGAGAAACGTGCTAGAAAGATGGATACTGTGTTAGATGCAATCGACCCACCAGAACTGGTTGGCCCCAACGATGGTGCAGCTACTTTAGTGGGATTTGGATCGACTTGGGGAGTGGTGTTAGAAGCAATTGAAAAATTGGCCTCGGAAAATAATATTGTAGTCAACCAACTACATATAAAGTGGATTGTTCCTTTCCATGCTGATGCGATATCTTCCGTTCTAGCTGATTCTCAAAAAATAATAATTGTTGAGAATAATTATAGTGGTCAGTTTGCTCGTTATTTGCGCTCAGAAACTGGAATTAAGGGAGATGCACATATCCGGAAATATGATGGCGAGCCTTTTATGCCTCATCATATCGTTGATGGTGTAAAAGCTATTCTTGCAAGGGAAACTGATCTGTACGTTCCGACACATGAAATGATGGTATAAAGATTTGAATAATAAGAGAGAATATTGATATGACTACAACTACGACAGCTGCTGACATAGTAGAAAAATCCATAATTAGCAATGGAATTCCATTGTCCAATGTGGAAGTTACTCGTGATTCATACAAAGGTAAAATTGACCCGGACTGGTGTCCAGGCTGCGGTGACTTTGGTGTACTCACAGCAATGCAAAAGGCTTTATCCGAGTTGGGTAAGCAGCCACATGAATGTATTACAATTAGTGGTATAGGCTGCTCATCCAATTTGCCAGGATTTATAAACACATATGGCATGCATACTTTGCATGGCCGTGCTCTGGCGGTGGCTACTGGCATGAAGATGGCCAATCATGAATTAACAGTCATGGTTACAGGTGGAGATGGGGATGGTTTTGGAATTGGCGGCAACCATTTTCTACATACCATGCGTCGGAATGTTGATCTAACTTATATTGTCATGGACAACCAGATATATGGCTTGACTACAGGTCAGACTTCGCCGACTAGTGCTTTGGGTATGGAAACTAAGAGTACTCCTGAAGGCAATTTGGAAAATCCTATCAATCCAATGCCTCTAGCAATGGTTGGTGGTGCTACGTTCGTTGCAAGAGCTTATACTGGACAGCAAGCTCACTTGGTAGACATACTGAAACAGGCTATTAGCCACAAGGGTTTTTCTCTTGTAGACGTGTTTAGTCCGTGTGTAACATATAACAAGGACAATACTTACCAATGGTTCAAAGCTAGAGTCAAAAAACTGGAAGATTCTGGCCATGATCGGACAGATTTTCATAGTGCTCTTGATAAGGGTTACATGTGGGGCGACGAGATTCCAATTGGAGTATTTTGGCAGCGTGAAGATCTGCCGACTCTAAATGATCTTGAACCAGTTTTAGATGAGGGTGGCCCGTTGGCATATCGTACTTTAGGAATAACCAAAACACAATCTGACAGCTTGATGACTGAGATGATGTAATTGCATCTGCTCATTTAGCAAAATTAGCGATCCGCTATTAGTGTCTTACTATGTCTTGGACAATGTATAAATTAGTCTTTGTGTGACTAAGTTGGTTTTGCTTAGTACAAAAGTACAGTCATTTTGGTGAGATTGTCTGGTACATTAATAGGTCACGGTTATTGTGGATAAATGCTGGCGAATAATTTATTCTGGACCTAGTGATGGTCCTACTAATATGGCCATCGATGAGGCTATTCTATCGTCAGTATCGCAGGGACAGTCCTTGCCAAGTCTGCGTCTCTATTTATGGAACCCCGCTTGTATATCTATAGGTCGCACCCAATCCGATAGTGACGTAGATAAGGCACGTTTGAAATCTTTCGCATATGATTTAGTTCGGAGACCTACGGGCGGCCGATCAATTCTACACCTTAATGAATTTACGTATTCTGTGTGTTTACCCAAAGAAGACCCAATAGCATCTGGGGGCGTACTGTCAACTTATAGGAGAATTAGCAATGGTATTTTGGCTAGCCTATTAGAACTAGGTGTGGTGGTAGACAATAGTGGGGGAGCAACATCAACAGAAGCGCAAGGAGCTGTTTGTTTTGAGCATCGATCTCATTACGAAATAAGCTCTAGTGGGCGTAAGTTGCTAGGGAGTGCTCAGATGCGTAGTGGTCGAGGAGTATTACAACACGGTTCTTTACCATTAAAAGGAGACATTGCTAGTATATGCGACATACTAATGTTCAGGTCGGAACGTGATCGCGAGAGCGCTCGATTACGTGTACGTGAGCAGGCTGTTACACTTGCCGATGTGGTGGGATATGAAGCTAGCTGGGAACAAGTTGCAACTGCATTCGAGAGAGGATTTGCACAAGCTCTGCATATTGAATTTTCCCGTGAAGATCTGAGTGATTCCGAAAAGCAAAACGTCAATTTGCTAGTTGCGGACAAATACGCTGATTTATCATGGACTAATGGATCGCGTCATGTGCGTGAGTCCTTAAGTGTCTAGTAATATGTAAAGCAATGATTGTTGGTGCCTGTGTGTTGGAATTGCGACTCTCAAATGTAAGTTCGCTCAAGCAAAAACGTAGTCAAATCAAATATTTGCTTGCCAGATTAAGACGCGAATTCAATGTTGCAGTATCTGAGACATCCCACAATGACTTCTGGCAGTCAGCTCAGATATCTATGGTAGCAGTAAGTAATAATCGGACTGTCGTAGAGGATGTACTGAGAAAGGCTGTGATATGGGTAGAGATAAATCGACCAGACATGTTCGTGGTTTCCGCTGATATTGAGTGGAGATAATTTTCTATTACTATCTATGGGTAACTACAGAAATATCAATCCTTATCTTGCGCTTGGAGTTGGCCTGATTGTTCTTGCGTGGGGGGCTTTGCTGATTCGTTGGGCTGATGCACCTGGTCTAGTAACATCATTTTACCGTAATTCTATTGCCTCATTAGTTTTGGTTATACCATGTTTGTGGGTGCTGCGGAGTGACAATATTGCTCTGGGGATCAGCAATATACGCCTGGCAATATGGGCTGGAGTGTTTTATGGTGTAGATGTTGGCTTGCATGCTGTTGGAGTCAATTTAATTGGAGCTACTATTCCTACCGTATTGGCAAATACTGCACCTATATGGGTTGGGTTGGGAGCTATGTTGTTCTTCGGAGAAAAGTTAGGTCTTGGATTTTGGTGTGGACTGACATTGGCTATGATAGGTGCGGTAATGTTAATGGGTATAGATCAATTACATAATCTTGCACAAAGTATTGGGTCTTTGTATGGTCTCCTGGCTGGTGTTTTTTATGCCGCATTCTTTCTATTGAGTCAGAAGGCTCGTAATAATGTAGATCCATTTTCTTTTCTTTGTATAGCGTTTGCAAGTGCAGGTTGTACACTGGGCTTAATTTCAATTCTGTTTAGACAACCAATTATTGGTTACTCAATACAAACTTACATGATTTTTGTTGTTTACGGTGCTGTAGTCCAAGTTGGTGGATGGTTATGTGTATCATATGCACTAGGAAAAATTTCAGCATCCACGATCGCACCAATACTGCTAATGCAAGCGGTAATTACTGGTGTGCTAGCACACCTATTCTTAGGCGAGCATCTTAATTATATGCAGTACCTGGGTGGTGCTACTGTTCTATCCGGAATTTTTGTAGTGCAAAGGGAACGGAGGCAGCGGATGAACAAAGTATATGATCAGCAGAGAAGTTGATTTGTGGAAAAGTATAGCTGACACGTATAATCCGGATTATTGAACGATTTGTATAACATAAAACTGTAGTGCAACCTGTCTTTCATGTAAGAGAATGAATCTCAACAAATATAATCCATATTTTATACTTGTTGTTAGCGTGATGACTATTGCCTGGTCACCATTACTTACAAGGTGGTCGGAAGCGCCCGGGGTAATTACCTCTTTTTTCCGCACCTTCATTGCGGCGGTAGTGCTTTCTGTACCTTTCTTGCGGAAACGTAGCTTCTATAAATCGATAAAAATGCAACACATTGTTCTTGCAGTCTTTGCAGGAGTTGCTTTTGCCTTAGACAATGCATTATGGGCAACAGGAGTTACACTTGCCGGAGCATCAAACCCTACGTTTTTGGTGAATACTTCACCTGTATGGGTTGGATTGGGCGCTATGCTATTTTTTCGTGAGCAGTTGGGTAATCGATTTTGGTTTGGCCTCGTATTGGCAATAGCAGGTTCTGCATTAATCTTAGAAGTCGATTGGAGTTATTCCGTAATATCGGGGACAGGCTCACTTTATGGACTAATGGGAGGTTTTTTCTATGCTGGTTTCCTACTAGTTGGACAGAAAGCGCGTTACCACATTGATACTGTCCCATTCTTTTTTATAGTTTTATGTAGTAGTTCATGTGTTTTGGGAATATTGACATTAATATTTCGATATCCCATCAGTGGATACTCTACATCAACTTACTTGATATTTGTATTGCTCGGAACGATCATGACTGCTGGCGCTTGGCTAGCAATTACATATGCACTCGGAAAGTTGTCAGCAGCAATTGTTGCTCCAATAATGTTGGGGCAACCAGTCATTACTGCGGTGCTAGCACATTATATTTTGTTGGAGAAATTAGATCGTTGGCAGATTATGGGCGCAGTCGCAGTCTTGATCGGAGTTCTACTAACTCAGAGTGCCCGTACGTTTTTGTCGAAAAGAGAATATTGAGTGGTGCGGTTTCGTTAAACTACTAGATTAGAAACTTTCCTGACTGATATATCAATTCCCCATCCACTTTGATTTCTCCATCTGCTTTCATGTCACATATCATATCCCAATGTATAGCACTCACATTTTTGCTGCCGGTCAATGGGTATCCCGAGCCGATAGCCATATGCACTGTTCCACCCATCTTTTCATCAAACAATATCTGCTTAGTGTGGTGCTTGATTCCATAATTTGTTCCGATGGCCCATTCTCCTAAATAGCGAGCTCCTGTGTCAGTGTCTAACATTTGTATTAAGTAGTCTTCATTTTTGGATGCGTTGGCTATCACCACCTTGCCCTCATTAAATTTCAACTCAATATTATCGATTTCACGTCCACCTACAGTAACAGGGTAGGTAAAATGCACATGCCCATTGACTGATGTTTCTACGGGACCCGTAAAAATTTCGCCATCGGGCATATTGTGTTTCCCACATGCATTAATGAAATCACGATTTTTAATTGAGAAAGATAAATCAATATTACTTCCTTTGACTTCCACTACATCATGTCCTTGTAGCCACTCTATGAAACGGTCTTGTTGTATTTGTACAGATTGCCAGTGCTTGATAGGATCCATATCTCCATTTACATGGCAAGCTTCATATACGAATTCTTGATAATTGCGCAGGCTCATATCTGCTTCTTGAGCAAGAGCATGAGCAGGAAAAAGAGTTACATTCCAGGATAGATCACCTTTATCTCCGCGTTCTAGATAGGTTTGTTGTATCCGTTTATATGCTTGACGCTGGCGCACTTGTTTTGCAGGGTCTATCTGAGAAAGTTCACGAGTATTATTTACACCCTCCACACGAATAATGACGTCAAAAGTATCTACTGCTAGTTTGTAAAGTGGCGACACATAATCAAGTTGGTGGTTTTTTGCATGTTCGAAAAATATATCTTCATCTCCCCGTAGATAGGGAGCAATATGAGGATGACCTCCGCGTTCTAGTACTCTCTCGTAAATTGCTAACAATAATGGCATACTAGTGGTACTTCCTGGAGCCCAGATGAGCACCTGATCATCATGTTGAACGCCTGTTGAGTAATCAACAAGTAGATGTGCAAGTTTTGAGATTCGCGGATCAGTCATATCAGCTCCTGTTTAGTAATCAACTAATAGTCCATTATACAATCGTTGATAATAACAGCTCAATAGATTATACTTTGGCTCCCTGGCTGACATTAGAAGGGCTGCGCGTGGTGTGGTCATTGAACAAATGAATAGTAATTCTATAGTGTCTGATGTGCTTGTAATCGGAGTGGTGTCCATCGACCAGTTGCATATAGATGGCAAATCTTTTCGTACTGTGGGTGGGGCAGGTATGTATACTGCCATGGCTGTACAGAGTAGTGGTGCATCAGTAGAATTATTTGCGCCTCGTCCTAGGAATATGCCGTCCATGTTGAGACAAGTAGATGAGCGCTTGAATTGGTTTGGGCCACAAATATTGTTACGTGAATTACCACATCTTGAGATTACACATCATGGCAATGATGTGGCTACACTCAATTCAATAGAGTGGGGAGCAGAGATTAAACTTGATCCAGAAGATTTACCATCAGATTTGTCAGAATGTAAGATAGTACATTTGGCAGCATTGAGTAGCGCCGAGCGCCAGTTACATTTTCTTGATGCATGTCGGTCGCGCGGAGCTCAGATGATTTCGGCTGGTACATACTCACATGTAGTGAAGCATGAGCCTAAAACTGTACTCAAATTGATGAAGGAAGCCGACATATTTTTCATGAATGAGAATGAAGCTAATGGATTATTTGGTTCCATAGGTAATTTGGTGACAGATCCTGAAAAACTCGTCTGTGTGACATTAGGTAGGAACGGTGCAATTGTTTTGACTGATGATGTGTCTGAAGAGATTCCGGCAAGATCGTTAGAAGAGTTTGACCCGACAGGGGCTGGAGACACATTCTGCGGTGCTACTTTAGCAGGATTATCTCGTGGGGTTTTTCCACAAGACGCAGTTACTACAGCAATTGATATGGCAGGCCTGGTTGTTACAGCATTAGGACCACAAGCACTATTGTCTTAGTATTTCTATTCTGATAGTAAATTTGTGTCAACAACTGATATGATATCAAATGAGGATAGAAGTCAGCAGATGATAGAATATCAGTAAATGGTGCATAATAGCGTGTCAAACTATTTTTCGCAGCAAAACCTAAAGTTGGTAGGTTTAACAATGATATGGCTAGGTTATTTTCTACCCTGGGTTCCTCATCATGCAGCCGCATTAAGTATGGGTGCCTACGATCTGGCTGCATGGGTAATGCTGCTTCCTCAAGTACAAGACGGTAGTATTGCAATAAGCCGATTGCATTTTCTAGCTTTAATATCGCTCGCTATTGTACTAACTTTTGAAGTATCGCTTCAAGGTGGAGTATGGCGTTGGTTATTGCTTGTTGTTGGGTTGGGAATAATAATGATGATACCGAGCTATCCAGATATTCTGTACTTTCGTACTGACTTGATGGTACAGTCACAGATTGCGCTGGTAGGTGCGACCCTGTTGATAACAGTAGCGTTGTGGTATTGGAGGAATCGGCGGTGGATGAAGATAGCACAGGGCATTGTAGCTGCTTTAGTTGGATATGGAGCATTACGAGCATTGCTATTGATCCGTCCAGCAGTGGGAATTTTATATGGCATAATTCCGGAAATTGGCTTGGGTTGGTATATTACGTTGTTAGGATGTCTGTTGGTGTTTGTATCTATAATATCTGATAACAGAGTGCGTAAGAGTGCGTAGTTTTGAAAGAAAATAGGTACGACTCATGATACAAATGTTGCGGGTGTAGTTCAGGGGTAGAACGTCAGCTTCCCAAGCTGGATGTCGTCGGTTCGAATCCGATCACCCGCTCTGAATCTTGATAATATTACATGGGTTCCCATAAATTTGGACTTGTGCGATATGTGGTTTTGTAATTCTAGCAGGAGAGCGCAGATCTATCTAATGCCATACTTACTAGTAGATAGGCAGTTGAGTATCTATTTCAGTGGCCCAAGCTCGTATACCACCCTTGAGATTCTTCACTTTTGTAATT
>CAJWIA010000033.1 GCA_913040765.1 uncultured Anaerolineales bacterium
AAATTCGACAAGTATGTCAGATTGTATCTTAATAATTTGATAGACGCTCTCAGAATCAAAATATACGTGAACAGTAGCTATATCGAAATAGAAGTTATTAGATGTTGCATCTTTATCATTTGCCACTATTTCTAGTAGACGGCGGAGATAAGGTTCCCTTCCATACACTACATCATGCCAATAAGTCAGCCCACCCAAATGAATGACTGCGTCAGGGTCAATTTCTTTAGCTACAATGTATGCTACTTTTACTAGACGATAATAATCTTCGGCAGAACCGTCAAATTGCGCACCTGGATGATCAAAAGATATATCTGGTTCATTCCATATAATCCAATGTTTTATCTGATCACCATATTCATATACAATGCGCCGAACAAAATTTGCCCAGTGATTGCCAGGATCCGAAACAGGCAAATACAATCCTTCCGGCACCCCCCTATGAGGCAACCCTTTAGTAGCCCATTCTGGTGTGCCAATCAATAACGCAGCAAGCTCCCTGCTATTCTTTACCGCAGTATCAAACCATTCATTTTGTAGTAGTGAGTGCTCAATACTATTTCGGTAAATTGGGTCACCATATTGCTCAATAATTTCTAATCCATGAGGATAAACAGGAGTCCAACTATTAGGCCCCAACGGTTGTACACGGTACCACTCTATTACAACACGGTCCCAGCCCACTTCCCATTTGTTAGCAATATGTGATGCCTGATATGATTCCACTATCCCAAAACGCGGATCGGGTTTGGTATCATCAGCCCTAACAGTAACCGTTGGAATCATCAGTACAGCCATTAAGGCAACCATTATAATTATCAACAGTAATGACAACCGATTAAACGCCAAGTGATTTAACAAGCTGAAATTAGACATATAATTAGACATATATTGAACATATCATATGATGAAACAACAACTCAACATCCAGAATACTATAGCGTATAATTTATATCCTAGAATAGCATGAAACCGCAACGACTAATTTACTCTACGATCACGTCAATCTGTTTATTTACCACGTCATGTGTAAATAACACAGAAACTAGACAGGATGCTACGCCCACTCTGGCACCTCCTCAAGTCAGCATCACTATCACTACAGCTGAACCCAATGTGCTTCCGCAACCTACTCGTAAAACTATCACTCAATCAATTACACCAACAACTGAAGTCTACACTCCAGATACTTATTATTTGTACAGTGCTCAGAATGGTGATACTTTACCTACAATAGCTCGACGCTTTGTAGTTGATTTAGAACTATTGTGGAGAGCAAACTTAAATCTATCACGTACAGATTTTCTGGATAGAAACACTCTCGTAACTGTGCCTGATTTAGATCTCAGCAATTCCATTGATCCTTTCTGGATAATACCTGACAGCGAGGTAGTCTATGGGCCCGGTCAAGTCAATCTAGATGTTGAGAAAGAAGTTAAAGCTTATCCTGACGGATGGCTCTGGCAAATCGAAGCCGGAAATGACTATCTATTGCCCGGATGGAGAGTTGTAAAAGATACAGCTATAGCATATTCAGTTAATCCTAGAATATTGCTAGCACTTATTGAATATCAGAGCGGTTTAGTAACTGGCATCAGCGATGCAGAGTCAATAGTACAATACCCACTTAATGTACAAAAATGGAAGTTTGCTAAGCTTCCTAACCAATTAATGTGGGCATCTGAGCAGCTCAATACTGGTTACTACGGATGGAGACATGGGCGCATCCAACAACTTACTCTTGCTGAAGGAGAACAATATGAACTCGACCCTCGCCTAAACTCTGGCAGCGTAGCAATTTACTCTTTCTTTGCCCAATTATATTCAAAAGCATTATTTGAACAAGCAATAGGACCAAACGGATTTGCAGCAACATACGAACAACTCTTTGGAGACCCGTTTAATTTCCAGGTGGATCTATTAGAGCCAGGTCTGAAGCAACCAGAGCTAGCACTTCCATTTAAAGATAATGTTATATGGAATTTTACTGGTGGGCCACACAATGCATGGCGAGACTCACCTCCTTGGGCAGCTATCGACTTCGCGCCACAATTAGCTGAGTCTGGTTGTGTTAAAAGCACTGACTGGATTGTGGCTCCTGCATCAGGTGTAATATCTCGCATTCAGGATGGTGTATTAGCACAAAACTTGGATAATGACCAATCTGAATTAACAGGTTGGACTCTAGTTTATGTGCATTTGTTACCCGAAAAATACAAGCTCAGAGTAGGCCAACAAGTCGATTATGGCGAACGAATAGGTCGACCCTCTTGTGAGGGAGCTTTCGAAAGCACAGGTACTCACCTACATCTAGCACGCAAATACAATGGTGAGTGGATGCCTGCTTCTGGACCTCCCACTTTCTCTCTTGGCGAATGGGATGTCATAGGAGAACATCGTCCATATCGCGGCAAATTATATAATCGCAACAGTGGCATCACGGTAGAAGCCTGCGCTTGTGTAAATGATAATCAAATATCTAAACCACCCAAATGACAGACATAGATATAATCAACAGAAGGACAAGATAATGACAAAAACTAACTTTCAATTTGGAACGGTTGGATCACCAAAGACCACTCCTAAAAACCCTGGGGGTTCAGTAGGAGCTATTGCGCAAAGCGCTGCGCTAGGTCTTACAACTCTTGAATTGGGGTGGGTACATTCTGTACGTGTAAAAGAGTCTACTTGCGACAAAATCAATGCAGCTTCCGAAGCAAACGGTGTGTCTCTTAGCGTACATGCACCATATTTTATAAACTTAAATGCGAAGGATGAGGAATGGCCCAAAAGTCGCAAACGTTTAATGGATGCGGCTCATTATGGAAATTTAGCTGGAGCCACTGACATAATTTTTCATCCCGGTTCATATTTCGGTGCTCCACCTAATGAAGTATTACCATTAGTCATAGAAAGACTGAATGGATGTGTTGAGGAGCTAAGAAACTCCTCCAATCCAGTGACACTTCGTCCAGAGACAATGGGTAAAAGTGCGATGCTTGGATCACTCGAAGATACACTCGAACTTTCCAAAAACGTACCAGGTGTTGTTCCATGTATAGATATTGCGCACTTGCATGCCCGCAATGGTGACGGTACAATTAACACTTACCAAGAATTTGAAGATATAATAAAAGCTATAAGCACTACACTAGGCAATGAATACCTCAACAATTTGCACATTCACATCTCTGGAATAGACTATGGTCCCAAGGGTGAACGAAAACACTTGACCTTTGAAGAAGGAGACCTAAATTACTTTGATTTTCTTCAAGTATTGTCCGATCACGATTGCTCAGGTAGACTACTTTGTGAAAGCCCAATAATGGAAGAGGATGCACTGTTAATCAAGAAAGTATGGCAACAAATGCAGAATAGATAATAATCATTATATGAAGGCTCTCGTAAAAACAAGAGCGCAAGTTGGTCTTGAGCTCAAAGAAGTTCCAACTCCTGAACCTGGCCCCGATGACGTGCGCATTCATATAATAAAAAGCTCCATTTGCGGTACTGATTTACATATTTATGACTGGGACAATTGGGCATCACATAATATCGACATCCCTCTGACTATAGGGCACGAATATGTAGGAACTGTAGACAAAGTTGGCAGCAATGTACATGATTACTCTCCGGGCGATTTAGTGTCAGGAGAAGGTCACATAGTATGCGGGCGATGTCGCAACTGTTTGGCAGGAAGACGACATTTGTGCCACGATACACTCGGAGTGGGAATCAATCGTCCAGGTGCTTTTGCAGAGTACCTCATAATACCTGTGGCCAATGTATGGCCTTGCGATAGTAAAATACCTCTGGAAATACTAACCTGTTTTGATCCTCTAGGTAATGCCACACATGCAGCATTATCATTCAATGTAATCGGTGAGGATGTACTCATTACGGGTGCGGGCCCCATTGGTCTTATGGCAGCTTCAATAGTACGTCATACAGGTGCACGTCACGTAGTAATCACCGATCCAAATCCTTATAGGCTTGCATTAGCTAATAAGATGGGCGTTAGTATGGCTATAAACCCTAGTGAACAGACTGTCACGGATATAATGAATCATCTAGGTATGAAAGAGGGATTCGATGTTGGACTAGAAATGTCTGGTAGTCCAAAAGCGTTAGACTCCATACTAAAAAACATGAGCCACGGAGGAAAAATAGCTTTGCTTGGATTACTTCCGAACACCACAACTACAGCTTGGAACAAAGTAATTTTCCATGGATTAACTATTAAGGGCATCTACGGTAGAGAGATGTTTGAAACTTGGTACAAAATGACTAGTATGTTGCAATCTGGATTAGATATCTCTGAGGTAGTAACCCATCAAATGAGTTATAAGGATTTCAGCAATGGTTTTGACTTGATGCGTACCGGTCAATGCGGAAAAGTAGTGTTGGACTGGGAACAAATATAGATGTTCGACAATATACGCAATCATATTCTACAAGAACTAAAAAACATCGAGGATTCTGGACTATACAAAAACGAGAGGCTAATTAATGGTCCACAACAATCTAAGATTCTGGTGCGCGGTGACCAAGAAGTAATCAATCTGTGTTCAAACAATTATTTAGGTTTAGCAAATCATCCAGATATCATTGCCAGTGCTCATGAAAGCCTTGATTTCTGGGGTTATGGTATGTCATCAGTACGTTTTATTTGTGGAACCCAGGTAATACACAAGAACTTAGAGGATGCCACCAGCGCTTTCCTTGGCACTGAAGATACTATCCTATACACATCCTGTTTCGATGCCAATGCCGGACTTTATGAGACATTGCTAGGTCCAGAAGACGCAATTATAAGTGACGAGCTAAACCACGCCAGCATAATCGACGGAATCAGATTGTGTAAAGCAACCAAATACAGATTTAGAAACGGTGATATGAACGACTTGGAAAAGCAATTAAAAGCCTGTAAATCAGCTAGATTTCGCATGATAGCTACCGATGGAGTCTTCTCTATGGATGGTACCATTGCAAACTTAGGGACAATATGTGACCTAGCAGATAAACATCAGGCTATAGTCATGGTCGATGATTCGCACGCTGTTGGAGTTCTGGGAAAATCTGGTCGTGGCACTCATGAATACTGCAAAGTTATGGGCCGAGTCGATATTATTACTGGCACATTTGGCAAAGCACTAGGAGGAGCAAGCGGAGGTTACACAAGTGGCAGACATGAAATCATATCTTTACTCAGACAACGTTCTAGACCTTATTTGTTCTCTAACACTTTGGCTCCAAGCATAGTTTGTGCGTCTCTAAAATCTTTGGAGATATTGTCAAAATCTAATGAGCTGCGCAACAAGTTAGAATCCAATACAATCTATTTTAGAAAAGCAATGTCTGAAATAGGTTTTGAAATACCAGATGGTGAACATCCTATATTACCTATTATGCTAGGGGATGAACTAGTCGCACGCAATATGGCTGAACGTCTACTGGAACTTGGAATATACGTGATAGGATTTTCCTATCCAGTTGTGCCCAAGGGTAAAGCTCGCATACGTGTTCAGATGTCTGCCGCTCACAATCAATATGACTTAGATTGCTCTCTCAAAGCCTTTAATCAAGTGATGCAGGAGATGTCTGCTACTTCCCCCCTATAATTATTTGTTATAAGCCCTAATATAGGTTACACTTCTGTTGTAATTGTGTGCGTCCTACTTACTTGGTGCAAATGTATCCATCATCAGATAAGGATCTCCTAATGGGTAAAGAATAGGACAAGTACATCCTCTTTCAATGTACTCATTTACACGAGCTCGAGCTTCATCGGGTGTGCCAGTAGCACTAATACTCAAAACGAACTCATCAGGCACATGTTGCATAGCTTCTATAATTTGATCCTTACTAGCAGGCCAACCCAATATTTTCTGAACCTTTTCAACAATATCAGCAGACACACCAGAAGCTTGAGCAATATGCGGTTGCTGCGCCAAATACTGAGTGAGCAACGTTTTGGCGCCCTCGATAGCCTTGGCTCGATCCTCGTGTACAGAACATACTATTAATTGTGGTCGATCAATTTCATCCAAGTCACGACCAACGCGTTTAGCGCCGTCTTCTAATTGTTGTATAGCCCTATCATTATAATTCGGTGGCACACAGTAATTTAGGACAACACCATCAGCAATCTCACCTGTTAGTTCCATCATTTTTGGTCCGGTTGCTCCGATATAGATTGGCACATTCCTTGCCTCTGATCGACCGTGAACTACATCGAGCTCTACACCTTTAAGCTGATGAAATTCACCTTCAAAGGTGACATTCTGAAGTGCGAGCAGCTTGCGTAACAGGTCAACAGTCTCTCTCATTGCCAAAAGAGGTCTGCGACGACGAATTCCCACATTGGATGCTAAAGGATCCCACCACGCTCCTATTCCACAAATAATACGGTCAGGTGCGAGATCATCCAACGTAAGTAAGGTCGACGCTAATAATCCAATGTTGCGTGTCCAATTATTAATTACACCAGAACCCACCTTGATTTTCGATGTGTGTGCTGCGAACGCAGCCATGGGTACTATCGCATCCCTTACTAACCTACTTTCTGCCTGCCACACTGCTTCAAATCCTTTCTTCTCTGCATACTGAGCATACTTGATTCCATCAGCCAGAGAATGCGCATCTTGTAGATAAAGTGCTACCCTATCCATGTCTCTGCACCTCCTGTTGTTGAGTATTTACCGCTACATTATTTAGTCGTCTAAAATCATCTGGTTCATCGACATCAAATTCAACGTTAGAAAGACGGTATACATACAATTCCGCTCCAACACGTTTCGCTTCCTCTTTGTGATTTGACAGACTGTCTTTACCAAACTTATATCGTAACATGCCAGGTGGTCTTATGAAAAGCGCATTGGTTCCAACCCCATGTTGATCAGGCACAATCCTGACCAATCTATCAGAATATTCTGTAGCAATGATTTTTTCCACGTCCTCTCTTGTCAGCAACGGTAAATCTGCAGGAAGAACCAATAATCCTTTAGCACCATACGTCATTGTCACCAATGTTGCCTGATGTAATGCACTGTTTAAATCTGAAGGACTATCCTCTTGAACTGTGAAAACCCCTTGCTTGTCAGCCAATTGTAAAACACTTTTATCATTACTTATTACTATTGTCTTTTCAATAAATTCCGATTCGTTCAGCAGACTTAAAGTGCGTGTTAGTAAACTGCAAATTAGCTCGCGCCTTGCATCCACAGAAAGCACATCAGACAACCGGCTTTTGCTATAATCCAAGTTCTTCACCGGAACAATCGCCCAATTAGTCATGATACCTAAATGTTTCTCGCTTGAATTTCATTAGCAAAATCCATAATATTGTTTGCAAGACGTTTTTTTACCGTTATCGATGTCATAATCGTGTCTGTTACTAGTACACGTTGTCCCATTTCTTCTATCTGTCTTGCCTCAGCAGCATCCTTATTGTCAATAACAAAACCGTCTACAATATCTCTGTACTCTTGAGCAACAGAGAGTGCAGATGGATTGCATCCCAATTCGCGCATCATCTTAGCTGCTGGACCCTTGATAGCTTGACCATCTACTATGGGAGATACAGCTATTATGGGTGCTGCAATATTCCGCAATTGATTCCGAGCACCTGCTAAAGACAGTATAGGAGCTATACTAACATACGGATTAGAAGGGCAAATTATTACTGCTCTAAGATCTTGTGCATTAAAAGATTCCGATGCGAGCGGATTAAACACAGCAGTTTGTATCCCTTCAAATTCAAATCCGCACACTTTGGGTGAACATCCAAGACGAACAAAATACTCCTGAAATGGAATAGGTCCTATATCTGTATCTACGATAGTCCGTACCGGATCATCAGACATTGGTAATACTCGTACATCAGTCCCCATTGTTGAACAAAAATCTGCTGTGATATCACTCAATTTGTCATTGGCATGCATACGATATGTCCGCTGAACATGTGTTGCCAAATCACGATCTCCTAAACGAAACCAGGTCTCACTACCTATTTCCTGAAGTGCCTCCATAAAATTCCAGCTTTCTAACTCAAGACCCCAACCTGCCTCCAGATTATTAAGGCCACATAACGTATACATTACTGTATCTAAGTCTGGGCATATATACAGACCCAAATGCTCAAAGTCATCAGCGGTATTGACTACAACAGTCAATTTGCCAGACTCAAGGACTGCTGCCAATCCTTGAGTCAATTTGGCACCACCCACCCCACCAGCTAAGGCTACAACTGACCCTATAGCCACTTAGTAACCTCAGACAACGAAAGACGTGATGGTGTAGTCTTACCATCTTCATCTGGATGACCTAGAGTAACTAGGGCTTGTGGATGCCAATTCTGTGGCAATTTTAGAGTATCTATCACTGTTTCTGCACAGAACAAAGGAGCACACCTCCAACAAGCGCCTAATCCCATCGTATGAGCCGCCAACAATAGATTCTGTACCGCCATAGCTGTGCTCTGGACGGCCATAAGAAACTCAGCATTACTTCTATGTTCATCTACATATACGTCCATATCGGACATGCTTAAACAAACTACAATAACTATTGGTGATCCCTCAATTAATTTTAGAGATTTAGCAACATCGCGTTCAATGATTTCTGGATCATCACCATCATTTGTGCGATCGAAACGCAGCTTATTTCCCATGGCATGAGCAAGATTCTCTTTCTGAAAAGCATCTTGCAACACTGCAAACCTCCAAGGTTGCTTGTTGTGTGCAGAAGGAGCCCATGTGGCAGCTTCAAGCAATTTATGTAATACATCATCTTTCACTGAATCAGTGAGATAACGACGAATCGAACGCCGACTTTTTAATACATTCTCAATCAAGAAGAACCCACCTGACTATATCATGCATGACAATTCGTATCTCAAACTAAGTTTATTTTTCATAGCTCTCTAATAGTTTTGCAGCTATTATCTCAGATATGTGCCTATTACCCTCAGGCATCAAATGTATAGAGTCTGCCCTGTATTTATCTATATATGCAGCTTGCATTACCCAAAGTCTACAATAAACTTGTTTTACATGAATTGTTATCTCAACCCATAGATGAAATCAATTTAGGAACAAGTTTGTAAGTTACTCTGATTTCACCCTTGTAACCATCATACGGTCCATCTGTATATTTCATGGAGAGATGATCTATCATTTTACGCGCACCTTCCTCGGTGATTTCGACCACTCTACCGCGTATCTGTATGTAACGATATGGATTTTCAGGATCTGAAATTGCCATCGCTACTAAACCACTACGACGCATGACTCTGTCTTTTACCCTATCACGAGCACTGTTCAAAACAACATATTCACCATCATAATCAAACCACAATGGTGTCACGTGAGGAGTTCCATCTTTCAATGACAAAGCCAAGTTCGCAAACGCTTTTTTATCCCAAGATAAGAGATCTTTATATTTCTCTGGTATTGCACTCGCCATAAAACCTCCTGATTATCGAAAAAGGTCTTCTTGTTTACTACGCAACAAATCAGATGCCTTTCCTTCAGATAATGGATAAGGCAGTCCTCTAACATGTACTACTGGGCGCATCTCATTACCTTGACCCATTAGCATCGAAGCAGCTGCTGCAATCTCATCAGCTAGACCCACTTGCGTTGTCTTAAGATCCACTCCAAAAATGTCAGGGCGACCACGCAAATCTAGTAAAGCAGGTATTCCAGATGACCCCAAAGCCAGTCCTACTGTTCCATTACGCCAGGCACGACCATGACTATCATTAATGATAATCCCCACGCAAACCCCAGTTTCTGTCTGTATTCTCTTCTGGATTTCGCTACAAATCTTATCTGGATCAGTAGGTAAAAGCAATACGCGAGAATGACCCTCAATATGATCTATATTAGAACTGTCTACTCCAGCATTAGCCACAACAAAACCAAGATGGTGTTCGGCGACCAAAATCCCTCGACTTTTCCGTACAACTTCAGTAGATTCTGACAAAATAACCTCTATTAACCTAGGATCTTTTTCAACCTCGTCAGCTAGGCGATGAGCATACTCTGATGGAATAATTTCGTCCAAATCTACATATCTATCCTCTGCCTTTGAAACAATTTTGTGCGTAATAACAATAACATCACCTGGTTCTAGAACAATGTTAGTACGATCCAAGGCAGTTTGAACAATTGTTGTAATATCATCACCTGGACTTACCGAGGGTATGTCCAATAGCGCCGTCAACACAAGCCGGTCTGTGGCATTCATAAGTAAAAATTGTAAGTGCTCAAATTAAAGATAAGACAGTACCGAAGTAACTTGTTTCATTTTTCGGTTCGGGCAATACCAGTAACTCGAATTCCTGCATCCCTAATCTTGTAGTGTTTGTTTAAACTAATTAGTACTGGAGTGAAAGATTCAATTGCAATAGCATTTACTAACGACCCAGCATGAAGACCAGACATACCAGCCGCTTCTACCAGGACAATCACCTCTTCACACGCTGAAGTATCATTACCACAAACTAACACATCACAATCAATGATCCTTTCCGGTGCTTGCAGATGCGCTGCAGAGATATTTTGAAATGCAGATACTACCCTAACATCTGGACCCAGTATTTCTTGTGCCTCCAAACCAGCAGCATCACCTGCA
>CAJWIA010000034.1 GCA_913040765.1 uncultured Anaerolineales bacterium
GGACTACATAGAAAGATGTGCTGCTATTGCAAAAGTGTTAGTGATTACTGAGTCTGACAAAGGAGCAACTGTATTTGGTGGAGGGAAAAGGCATCAATTTCAAGCTCCTAACGTGGTGATGAAAGATTCAACGGGAGCTGGGGACATTTTTGCTTCAGTATTTTTTGTGCTTTATTATCATACTAGAGACTATAGGTTAGCTGCTCGTTTGGCAGTTAAAATAGCCTCTGACTCGGTCACAAGAGAAGGTTTAAAGAGTGTTCCTAGTAAGGTTGATATTTCAATATCTAACTTGATAAACAATTAACTGAACGGATGCTTCTTGTCGTACAAGCGAGCCGCATTTTCCATGCTCATGAATTTCGCTCCTAGGGCTCGGAGTTTTGTGACAAAACGCTCCAGCATTAGCATTCGATGTCCACGTCCAATTACATAAGGATGACAAGTGTAAGTGATGATTCCCCAATCAGTGTAACGGGTCATGTAGACAAAGTCATCAATCCAGTTTTCCATGACACTATTGGCATTACGATGACCAGATCGCCGCAAATCGTTGCGCATTTCAAAATGAGGGTGGTCGTCCTGAGACCAGCTAATAGGCATTTCGATTAATGGGGTTTCTTCACCAAATTGCATGGGCTCATGCAATTTGATTACGTCTTTTTGACGTACCCGGTAAGGTAAATAGTCATGTCCCATCATAGAGCTTTCATAGAAAAAACCATACTTGACCAACAGGTCTAAAGTATGGGGGCTTAGATCCCAGGCTGGAGATCGGTATCCCTGTGCTTTTCTGCCGCACAATTTTTCTATGGCCTCGTTGGCAAGAATCATTTCAGATTCTTCCTGTTCCAAATTCAACAAGTCGGGTGGCACATGTGTCCAACCATGATGTGCAATCTCGTGGCCATCTTCTACAATTTGTATGCAAGCTTCTGGGTAAGTTTCTATTGTGAAACCAGGGATAAACCAAGTAGACGATATTTCCTGGGATTTTAGCAAGGAAAGAATGCGATCTGCACCAACGATACCAAATTCTCCTCGTGAGATAGGAGTAGGTGTAGTCCTGCCTCGGGCAATGTGTCCCGACATGACATCGAAATCAAAAGTCAAACACACTATGTGGTTTGCCATTATTTTATTGCCCTAAGTTTATCCATTTTGCTCTGCTATTTCCTGTATTTGTTCAAGGTGATTCGTTATCATCTTGGCTATCTCTAGTTTGCCGGTGCCTTTTTGTGGTTGCTTAGTGCTAGAACTTACTAGATGAGCTATCTGTTCACCACCGGGCCCTTTTTCATTACCACAATTTGCTACCACCACCGGATATCCTTGCTCGATTCTGTTATGTGCCTTTGATAGCAATTCATCATAAGTCATATTATGTTCATACTTAAATGTAATCATGTAAACATCGGGAAAATTAGTTTTGACTTGATTTATTATCTTGTCCGTTGGCACCAAACTTAGCTGTAGTGGATTATTGCTAGAAATCTTTCCTGTTATTGGTGGATTTGGTCGAAAATCTGCAACTGCTGCTGTAAAAATTCCTGCAGCATATTGTTTATTTGTTAGTGAATGTGTAATTACATCAGCATATTCCACTATATCGTTTACGTTAATACTAGGTAACCATGCTGGAGTTTGTATGGCTTTAGAGCCTTGTATCAGCAAGACAGCCGCGCCTCGAAAATGTAATTCTTTTGCTATTGCAAGTCCCAGTCGACCTGTAAATATATTGGATATTTGTCGTACATCATCTACTGACGATGGTATAGGTCCACCAGTGACAAGAATGGCTATATTCTTGAGAGAGGAATTACTAAGCACACGGCTTGTTTCGGCTACTATATTATCTTCGTGTGGTAGTTTATGTTTACCGCGTTCCTCCCGTGGTGGGATTATGTGCACACCGAGATTTTCTAGCTTGCGCAATGACATTGTAAGCAAAGAGTTGTGTAACATGCCATGTGCGGTAGGAGCAATCACAAGCTTGGACTTTCCTCGTTCCATGCGTCCAATAGCTACTGCCAATACCGTGGTGACTGTATTGTCAGCTATACCATTAGCCATTTTGTTGATTGTGTTGTAAGTAGCAGGAGCTACTAGATATAGATCAAAGGGGTTGTTATCGCTTAGATGTTCTGAGGCTGCAGTAAGTCGGTTAACTACCCTATGATTAGAACTCCATTCCAGTGCATCAATAGTCGTGTACCGGAGAGATTCTTCGGAAGCAAATACTACTACTGATGCCCCTTGACTGCGTAAAGCTCTGATAATAAAAGGAGCTTTCATTGCTGCTATTCCACCCGTTATCACGAGCGCCACCCTTTTGTCTTTTAGGTGATGTCCATCGATTTGCACATCATGATCTCCTAATGATGATGGCTTAGGTGGAGCTATTTTCCAATGATCCATAATAAAATTATACTGTACTAGAGTGACTTCGTTTGCTGCAATCTCAGAATTATTAATTACAGTTAATTAAAATCAGTCAAATGGCCTATTGATTAAAGTTTGTGTCAACAAAGGTGCTGTATGAAGTCAGTCAGTAATTATATCTAACGTGTCTTATTAAAGAAGTTTTGGAGCAATTTAAGTACTTCCATAGCTAACGATATTGTTTCTCTGGCAGAAAATTCTGTATCATCATCGGTTTCTTTATTATGGTGCAGAAAGGATACTAGCCAAATTGCAACTAAAGCGCCGACTATACCAGATAGGAGTACAGTTTGTTTTCTGAGATTATTCACTATATACCTAAAATAAATTGGTGAATTGTCTTCTCAAGTATCCCATAGCATTTGAGGGGATTTGTATTATTCGGTTAAACTGGTTGATTAGAGTGCTTGTTTTTTGAGCATATCTTTTAGCTGACCTATTAGCTTTTTTGGTGAATATTTGCAAATTGTCTAATAGAGAATTTACAGAGTTGTATAATCGTCCCAGATAGTAAGATAATACTAGAAGGAATATTAATGTAAGTCCGGCAAAGACAATGATTGGTATCAGTAATAACACTAATATTCCATCAGCTAGCGCTGAGATATTTGTTGGCACTCCCATGGTAGCGTAGCGGAAGATTGTTGCAGCTATAAGCGTCAGTATGATTAGGCTGCCATAAAGGTATATTTGCTCTTTGTTTCTATTTAGCATAGGTATTTATTTGGCCTTTTGAGTCACAATTGACAAAACATCTAGTATAAGAATAGAGTAATTTTACCATCTTGTAAAAGGTATACTTTGTCTTATTTATGATAAATGATATTAGGATAGAAACTCATTGTCACACGCATTATTCTAAAGATTGTTTGATGCGTCCCAAACGGTTGATTGAAGTTTGTCATGAGCGCGGTATAAATCGTCTCTGTGTGACAGATCATAACACTACTAAAGGTGCTTTTGAGATGGCGTCGCTTGCACCAGACCTGATAATTCCTGGCGTAGAGATTATGACAACCAAAGGTGAACTAATAGCTTTATTTGTTGAGAAGGAAGTTCCATATGGACTTGACCCTCTAGATACAGTCGAGCGCTTTCGAGATCAGGGAGCTGTGATTTTGGTACCACATCCATTTGACAGTCGTCGTCATGGATCCTGGTCTGAATCAGATTTGCGCATGATAGCTCCGCATGTAGATGCAATTGAAGTGTTTAACTCACGTGCATTAAATGCATCAATGAACAACAATGCGTCTCTATTTGCTAATGAATTAGGCTTGATGCCCACAGTGGGTTCCGATGCTCATTCTTATTCTGAGGTGGGTAAATCGACTATGTATATGCAGGATTATGTAGATTCCGATGCGTTTGTTGCTAATTTGAATGCTGCAATCCTTGATACAAACAGTTCTAGCCCATTGGTACATTTGGCCTCGCGCTGGGCTGTCTTAGTAAGGAAAATGAATAAGGAATGAATAAGCAATAATCACTATTAGAAATGACATCCGGTACTCGCCCCTGTAGCTCAGTGGATAGAGCGCTTGCCTCCGGAGCAAGAGGTCCCGCGTTCGAGTCGCGGCAGGGGTGCTACAGTATCCATATGTTAATCATGAAGGACATTCTGTGTTTTTATCAATTGCCGGAAATTTAGCGGTATTGATATAAGGTTACAATATTACATCACGACTCTTAATCATTAATTTCAATGATCAAACCCAATTTGATCATATGGTCACGCAGTTTTTTGCGATTATCGTATCTTACCTGAACAGTTAGTGGGCCTATCTGCTCCTCTAGGTATTGTTTGGTCTGAGGGTCACTCAATAGCATTTGCAATGTGGATTCTGAATTAAAAGTAATTACAGTCATCTTTGTTAATTGGGCTGAGACCCCTTCATTGGCCCAATTTTGTAGTGCTTTATGTATTGACTCAGGCAAATTTTGTTCAGTAGCGCGCTGCAAAAATGAGATCGCATGATTAGCTGTGAACCCCTGTTCTTGTGCTTGTTTCAAACTGTTTGCGCATATGCGATAACGGTACAAGTCAGGATTGCGGGTCATCTCCCATTGGCCCAGTCTAGCTGCCAGAAAACGATCAGCGCGATTACTAGATCTAAATGCTGTTATAAGACCATGATCATTTATTGCCAGCGGCTTTTGTTCTTCTACAATTTCCCAGGGTTTATTTTGCGTGAATTCATAGAACATTTGGTTGAGACGAAACGATTCGTGATTATGAGATAGATCTATCATACCTAGTGAGTGTAGCGGACCTGTTACTATTTGTTTGACTAAAGCTCCTTCTACTAGGTTCCAAGTCCTGAAACCTTTGAGTTGCTTGCCTGTTTCTTTGTTAATTATGTACCATGAGTTATAGTTGCCAGATACACGCTGGAAGTCAGGACAATTTGATTTGATTATTTTGACAAATGTGTCTAAATCTACCCATATGTCACTGGCAATCATGTTGAGTTGGTCCAGTATAGAATTGCGAACTTTTTCTGGATGGATTCGTATTGAGTCAGACTGATTGAATTCAAGCATGGGTACGGAAAAAAGATCTATCCATCGGGTGGATTTGTGCCAGGCATTGGCCAGGCTTCTTAATTGTTCTGAGCGATTATTAGATAGAAATACACGAGTGTTTTTAGATGTGAGTGTTAATCCTGATTTAGATATACATCCCATATCTTGCAATAGTGAAAGAAGCATATTTAAATTTTCTGGCTGCTGAAGGTATGCATGTAGTTTCTCAAGACTTACATTGGACTCAGATTTAGAATAACTATGAGATTTTTTCTTATGTTTGCGCAGAAACGCTAGAATTGTGCAAGCATCATCTACCAAAGTATGTTGTGCTAATAATATATCGTTCTCATTGGGAGCATGGTTTTGCAATTTGATAATATTTAGGTCCTTTGACTTTGGAAATGGCAACAATGGTAGCAGATCAGATGGAATATAATAATATTCCTGTGCATCTGATTGGTTGTCGAATGCTCTTCCTATGAGACCGTGATACCATAATTTTTCAACAGGGTTGGCGGGTTCTAGTTGTGGACGCTCTCGTTGACGTGCAGCTGGACCTAGCGGTCGAATAGTGCCGTACTTTCTACTAATTGATGATACCGTCATTTGTCCTTTTGACGCTAACAGTTCGTATAAGACACCTTGTGCTTCTTCACCTAGTCCAACGCAATTCAGTTTCAAATTGTCAGGTTGTTGCATGGCTGTAGCTAGCTCAATGGCTGCATCTCTTTTGTTACTAGCTGTCAACAATAATCCTGCTGTTGAGGCAATCATTCTGAGTAGTGCTAGGTCATGTTGCAAGTATGTGGATTCCAGTTTGTGCATTTGGACTAATTATAAGGAAATTTTTAAATCCTGGCATTAATATTGCATCCCCTAATATGGTCTTAGTGTGTCTGTTGGGGAATATGATTGTTAGACATTTTGATGACACAATGTAAAGACTGTGCAAAATTGTTATTACATTGTAAAATAACTGGTATTGCTTCCCCGGCAGTTGCCTTAGCACAGTCATCCTAAGGCAGACAAAAAGACATCGTCTTTTTGTAAGTATTTAAAGTAGATTAGGGTGGTTGTGATATTCACTTTAGGGGAGGTGTATCATGGAGTATCAAGAAGAGTCCTCAAATAGGCCTTTCGTTGTAGCATCCGTGGCACTAGGTGGTCTTTTTGTGGCTGGTTTGGTGTCTTTAGGATTGTATGCATTCAAAATCAAACCTGCCCAGGCTGGTGCTAGTGCAACCCAGATAGCAGATATAAATGTTAGTAATACTCAGGTAGCTGTTTATGCAGAGGCTACTTCAGTAGCCCAAGTGGCTGCTGTAGTAGCATCCGACACTGAGCAACAAGCAAGAGTGGCAGCCAGCTCAGGGTCTGATGCAAATGAGTCTGCTATAGATAGTGTTGAGGTATCGCCAGCAGAACCCGTTGCTGTTGTTCAGGCACTCATGTCGTCGACAAATTCAGAGTCATCCGTTGTTGAAACTGCCAATAAGACTATAGCATCATCAGGTGGTAGTAATGGTGTAGCGATCTCTTCAGGATCGGTTGATATAGTAGAGGCTGACGCATCTCCAGAGATGCTTCCAGATACTGGATTTGCTGATGAGGTAGGATTACCTGTGTTAGTCTTTGCAATGCTGCTGCTGATATCTGTTGTGATTGTTACAAGGTCAGTGAGGCGGTTTGCTAACGGATAGATAAGTTACTTCTTTTGTACTATTACGCCGGCGATTTATTTGCTGTGGAGATATATTGTTGTCGTCGGCGTATGCGAGCAGACTAGTTGCTAAAATTGTCAGGTGTTTTCTGCAATCTTACGACCATATTCCATAAGAGCTTTCACATTTTCTTTGCTGCGACCTTCAGCGTAAATACGTAAAACTGGCTCAGTTCCGCTCGGACGGATCAATAGCCAATTGTCATTCTCCATTAGATATTTTATCCCATCATTGGTTTGTACATTATTTACTTGAAGATGACCTATTTTGTTGGGAGCATGTTTTTGTAGATGGGAAACTAAATCATTCTTTTCAACAGGATGAGAGAGTCTCAGGTCATCACGTATATATTCTACGGGACCAAAATTGTTGAGCAAATCACTCACAAGTTCGTGAATTGGGGTCATGAATTCAGCCATCAATTCTAATATAAGCAGTCCTATGAGAATGCCATCTCCTTCTGGAATATGTCCGTTAATACTTATCCCTCCGGATTCTTCTCCTCCGATAATTACGTTTTCTGAACGCATGAGGTTGGATATGTGATTAAAACCAACAGGAGTTTCTTTTACCTGAAGATTATACAAAGATGCCTGTCGATTTAGCATATGTGTGGTGGACACAGTCTTCACTATAGTACCTTTAAGACCCTTATGTTCAACAAGATATTTGAGACATAGAGCCATAATGCGATGAGGATCAATGAATTGACCATGGTTGTCCATAATGCCAATACGGTCTGCATCTCCATCTGTAATAATTCCTATGTCACCTTTCCCATTTGCTATTGCGCTAGCTGTCGCCCCTAAATATTTCATTATTGGTTCAGGATGGATTCCCCCAAATCCTGGATTCATTTCGCTACGTATTTCCATAATTTCTATTCCGGTACCGCTTAATATGCTTTTCAAATAGCTTCTTCCAGACCCATACATTGCATCTGATATGACGTGCAATCTATTAGGATGATTTGCAATACGTTCGATGTCTATAATGTTTTGAAGATGTTCGGCGTATGGCTGGAAAGGATTAAAACGTGTGATTGTTCCATTGGATACTGCTTGGTCAAAATCAACTAGGTTAGGACCTCGAGCTCGTGTTTCATTGTCGTTTAGGCATACTTCCACCCTACGACATTGACTGGGTTGTGCACTTCCACCATAGGCAGCTTTAATTTTTACACCGTTGTAGCGGGGAGCATTGTGGGAAGCAGTGATCATAACTGCTCCAGCCGCTTTTAGGTGTTTCACCGAATACGAAATTGCTGGTGTGGGTGCGTCAGCATGAGCAAGGTATACCTTTATTCCATTGCCGGCAAGGACCCGGGCTACTTCCCTTGCAAAACGATCTGACAGGAAACGAGTGTCATATCCTACTACCATCAGATTAGGGTCATGGTTTTGATGTTCTTCGTCAAGCCAGTCTGGTGAGGTAACTGCATCGGCAATGGCTTGAGACACGAGTCGTAAGTTTCCGAATGTAAATGTGTCTCCAATCACAGCCCGCCAGCCGTCAGTACCAAATTGTATACTCACGACGATTTTTCAGAACAAACAATAATGTAGTTGTATATGTATTTATCCATAGGGCCATTATAGCATTTACATAGCTCTCAATTGACAGCCTTGAGGCAGTGGTTTACTATCATATATACAGAAATATCTATAGATTATTTATATGAGTATGCAAATGTCTTTTCGTGTCCCTGGTGTTCATTGGACAGTCAGCGAATTAACAGATTATGTACGCGACTTGTTTGAGAATGACCATCAGATGCATGATGTTGCGATAATAGGCGAATTGTCAAATGTTTCGCGTCCGCAGTCGGGCCACGTATATTTTTCTCTTAAGGATAAAGCGTCTACTATACAATGTGTCATGTGGCGTAGTGTTGCTTCACGGTTGGTTTATTTTCCTAATGATGGTGATCGAGTAATTGTATCTGGTCATGTAACTATCTATCCTTCCGGGGGGCGATATCAACTTTATGCTAGCACAATCGAATCAGTAGGAGCAGGTGATTTATTGCTCCAGACAGAGATGCTCAAGGATAAACTTGCTTCTGAAGGACTATTTGATCCGGACAACAAGACAAAATTACCTGCTCTTCCAATAACTATAGCGATAGTGACTTCTCCATCTGGTGCAGCATATCACGACATACTTCATGTAATTAACAGACGTTGGCCTATAGCAAAAACTCAACTGTTTCCCACTTCTGTTCAGGGTTCTGAAGCGCCTGTGGAAATAGTTGGTGCGTTAAATGCTGCTGATAATGTAAATGCAGACATAATATTGTTGGGTAGAGGTGGTGGTGATATGGGTGACCTAGCAGCATTCAACTCTGAGGATGTGGTACGCTCTATTTTTGCAACGACCACTCCTATAGTGACTGGAATTGGTCATGAAACAGACTTTACTTTAGCCGATTTCGCTGCAGATTTGCGAGCACCTACCCCATCGGCTGCTGCCGAAATGGCTACACCGGACCACAATTTACTACGTGAGAAAATATACACAGATTTGGTAAGGATTTCAGAGGCGGTTGCCTATAAAATTCAAATAAGCAACTTGAAATTTGATGAAATCGATAGTATGTTGCAAGCTTTGTCGCCGACAAATGCGATACAGAATGCGCGCCAAAAACTAAATTATCTGTACAACAAATGTGTTTCTGACATAGGCAATAATATTCGCACAAAACGATTGACGTTGGAAAAGTTTGATCATCTTTTAGATAGTCTTGGTCCTGATGCGACTTTAAGTAGAGGTTATGCTATTGTTACTCGTGCTGGTACAACAGAAACAATATCTGACTCAAATAGTGTATCAAAGGGACAATTATTAGATGTGCTTGTAGACAAAGGAAAATTCGAGGTTGAAGTTGGAAGAGTTATTTCACAGGAGTAGAGCTAATGGTAAAATCTAAGGAGCCAGCATCGCTTGACTTTGAAGCTGCACTTACAGAACTAGAATCTATAGTGAGCAAGTTGGAAAGTAGTCAGTTTTCACTTCAAGAATCATTGCAATTGTACAAAAGAGGCGAGATGCTTTCACAACGATGCAATCAACTTCTTGATGAGGCCGAGTCTCAGATTGATGAACAATCTTCTTTGGATGACTAGTATAGTTGGGCTGTCACGTCCCTAATCTTTTGATTTGCCGCACAATTATCATAGGGATCTTGTTTGCTTGTTGACTACCACAAGCCATAGTGACTCCCCAAAATATCGTTATTCCCACTGTTATTCCACCGAGAACCATAACAATAGCAGAAATATTTGTTATTTGTAACCAAACATATAAGAAGATTGACATTGCTATTGTACCAATCATAGTTCTCAGCACGCTTTTTAGTATGGTGGCAATTTGCAGGCCCCCAAGCCGTGGTCTGATTATCACGAGTAACACCATCATCTCAGCAGTGGTAGCTATGGTATTGGCTAATGCTAGGCCACCATGTGGATAATAATTGTTAGCTAGGAAAGCCCGTGCTAATACAAGACTAAGTATTACATTTAATATCATAGATAGGCCTCCGACAATCACTGGAGTGCGTGTGTCTTTGAAAGCGTAAAAGGCTCTTGTCACTATTTCGACTACAGAATGTGATACCAAACCAATTGCATACCAATTTAGTGCCCAAACAACCATATTGGTAGAGTTCGCAGAAAATGTATTGTTTTGGAAAAGAATTTCTATTATTGGGCGTCCAATTATATACAAACCAGCGCTAGCTGGAATGGAAAGATATAGTACTCCACGTAGACTAGAACTGAGAGATCGGCGCATTTTTTGTGTGTGACCTAGAGCTACCTGTTTGGAAAATGTAGGAAAAACTGCTGTCGCAATTGCCTGGGCTATTGCAGCTTGTGGAAAAGTAAAA
>CAJWIA010000035.1 GCA_913040765.1 uncultured Anaerolineales bacterium
ATGCATTGAGTATCCACCAAGTTGTAGCTCGTAGGATATTTATTTCGACAATTCTCGTTAGAGATTTAGTAAGCATAAATGTATCATCTTGCACAATACGTTTTAGTAAAATTTTTCATTATTTGGATAAAGTCATTTTTAATACTTGACCTTTGTTGTTAGCCATTACGCGTACTATTTTATGCATAGTATGTCCACCTGGCATCGAGACTACACCTTTGTAGGTAAGCAGGTACGTAGAAGTATGATTTTGTTTAGATAATGTTTTAGTGTTTGGAATAGATTGTTTAGTCACGCTTGGTATAACCCCTTTGAGTTCAGGGAATTTCCTATATACGTTTGCAGATATTGATTTGACGTTACCTGATCTCAAAGTCATTTGTATGTCCTGTTTAGTTAGGTTTTCCTATGTTCTATCGAATCCCTTATGCGTTGTCTGCGAAGAAAAGCTGGTGTATCCAAATTATACGGTGAGGGACTGTATGGAAAAGATACTTGGGTGCTGCGTGATGGGCCATTCTCACCAAATTCTGTTTTAATGGTATTTTTTGTTTTTAGGTTTACTATTTTAGAATTGGTGGTAGCAAATGAATGTCTAAATGGTATCTCACCAATGACGTTCTCTAAAGAGTGTCCTCCCACTCCAGTAGCGAGGACAATAATTTGCACACGATCTTGTAATTGTTCTTCTACTGTTACTCCTAAAGTTAGTTGTGAATTAGGACCGAGAGCTGTGCGGATTTCTTCAACTGCGCGCTCTATTTCATTCATAGGTAGACTGTAGCCACCCGTAAAATGTACTAGTAATCCTGTCGCGTAGTTCATTCCAGAAATATCTTGCAAAGGATGATGTAGTGCGGAGCGCACTGCAGTTATGGTTGCGTTCTTACCTTTACCATGACCAATCGCTAGTACAGCACCTCCTGATTCATGTAGAAGTTCGCGTATATCTGCAAAATCAACATTTATCAATCCGGTTTTTAACACAACCTCTGTAATTGATTGAATACCTTGTCTCAGTATATCATCAGCCATTCTAAATGCTACATCTAGTGTGACATCTTTAGGAACAATTTGGAGTAGACGTTCGTTAGGAACTGTTATAAGAGTGTCACAGTGGCTCTGCAATACTGTTATACCCTGCATAGCATTATGGTACCGATAGGTCCCTTCAAAGTTGAATGGCATTGTCACGACTGCGACTGTGATGATATCTAAATCTCTAGCCAATTCGGCTACTACAGGGGCAGCTCCGGTTCCAGTTCCACCTCCCATACCACAAGTTATGAACAATATGTCAGCATTTTCTATACTTTCCGATAGATTGCTGAGGCTCTCATAAGCAGCTGTTTCTCCGATTTGCGGATCTCCCCCAGCTCCATGTCCATTGGTAAACTGTTCTCCTAAAAGTAATTTGGTGGGGGCTTCATTCTTAGTCAAAGCTTGTCGGTCTGTATTGGCTGCGAGGAAGTCAACTCCATCTATTCCGAACTGTATCATCCGATCAACAGCATTGCTGCCCGCACCTCCTAGGCCAATGACTTTAATAACTGTAGTTTTATCATCTTGGTAGTCTATTGGGTATTTAATACTTGGATCACTTTGTGCAGATTTATGTATATTCATGGTCTACATCATTGCCTTGTTTGATAACATTTCTGATTTTCTAGAGATGACCTTCAAATCTTCACTGTTGATTCTATGAATTCTGCATCCAGCTTGTTTTAATTTAGATTCCACATCAAGACTGATTTCATGATGATTAGCTACTATTGTCACTGTTTCGGATAATAGTGCGGCATCTATCGAGTATCCACAACATGCATTATGCTCTTGTACTAATGGCCCAGCAATATTCCAGTGCCATTCAGATAATCCCCAGTCAAAACGTGGTAGCAAAATATAATGTTTCAATGTTTTCTGAGTGTTCAGAGAGTTTATGTATTCTCGACCAAGCGTTATCATCGAAGGATGCGTCTTAGTGATTATGTTCTGTAATTCTGTTGCTGCTGGTGTTATATCTCCTTCAGTTGATAACCAAGCGTCATCTAAAGCTGGATGATCCTCGTCAGCGCATAGTAACCAAAAGTTAACGTTTAATAGATAGTCAGGCAAGTGTCCCGAGAGCATTGCGTTTGCAATGCTTGTATTGCAAGTTGTGTGCCAAGCGATATCCTTATTCTGCTTGGTGGTGTTATTTATCTGAGTCTGGCGAGCTCCACCAGCGATCATTAGCATCGGTCGTATGTTTCCCAAAACGTTTGCCATTATTTCTGCATACCAGTCAAATGACCAAAACCCAGTTTGATCCTGTGATCCTGGAGGTGTACGATATGGCTGAGAGGCAGGCCAGGTCTTATTGCCGCCTCTTCCCCAATCGGCTGCATGTCCACCTGCAAATGAATATATACCCAATACAAGTTTGTCGATTATTTCTTGGTGCTGTCTATTAACAATTGCCTCCAGGACAGCACCAAGAAATGAGGTATCCCAATATATACCTCCTTGGTAGAGCGGAGTTAGTACTGCCGGTAAGCCGCATTCTATTTGTAATTGTGCAATGGGTATCCAGCAATCCACAAAACGTTCAACAAGACGTTTATGTTCGAAATGGCCCGTTTTCCATGCCATGCGCATATTAGGGCAATCAAATACGCATATGTATTTGATGCCCCAGTTAGCATAAGCATGCATCGTACTTTTGATTACATCAATATCTAGTGGCTTGATGTAATCAGTTTTTATATGGATTATTGGCTCAATACCTGATTGTACTAGTGGTGACAGAAAGGTTTCGGGTATAGATCTGTTAGTAGAACTTACTAGTGTTAACCAACTTGCCCCTAAATTTTGAAGTTTAGGCAACCAGTAATCTAGGTCTGTAGACCGGTAGTGTAATTCGTCAGGGTAGTAATGAAAGCCAATCCCAGTGTTATAGGTGGTTGTATGTTTAGTGCTGTGTTGTATTTGAGTCTGCATTTATCTAGATACTGCAAATTTGATTATCTGCCCATCTTTATTGACGGTAGCATGTGCATATTGTTGTTTTTTATAGTTAGCGAAATCAAGCGTTCGCTTCGTAGAATATACGAAATGCTCTAAATCAGAAGAGATCGTTTTACTGTGATTTATATCTGCGGTTGTAGACCCAGACACCAACTCAGTTTTCCGAACGGCGAATTCCCCAGTTTCCATACCTGGCAAATAGTGTGAGACCATTGCTCTCACCTGTTGTAATGCCTCTGGAGTGCCCAACGCTTTGGCACAAGCATTGTGGCTCTTGGCGCATGCAGCGTGTAAATTGGCAACCGGAATTGGCTTTGATTTTGGTAGGGATATAGTTGGGGTGGGTAACATTCTTGGATCTCGGAGTAGTGGGTCCCCATACAACACAAAACTAAGCAATGCTTTTTGATCCTCTCCGTCGAGGAAACCCTGGCGCGATTGCATTGTTTGCGCTAATCCCATTTTAGATCGTCTTAACGCTTCACCAATTTGTAAGCCTCCTCTAAGGTGGTGCCAGAAGAATCGTCCTACTAGGTCGGCTCCTACCAGTGGAGTCCCAACAGCACCATATGCTATACGAGTAGAACCTACAACTGCACGGCTACCTGATTGAAGAAAGTGAAGACACAACGCATCTTCAGTTGACTGTTTATTGATGATATTAGCTCCATAGCAAGCCTCAGTGAAAACTATAGATGGTGCTTGACCGTGTATTATGTCAGATGGCCTTAATGCTACCGGGTATTGGGGTGCTTGGCCATCAAATGATATGCTTTCTCCAAACCATTCGGATGTATCTTCTAGACCATGTAGATTGCAATAGAGCAAATCCGAAATTTGAGATAGACGCTCGATAGGGATATTGCTTGCTGCCATTGGTGGACTGCTCAGTAAATCTTTCCTACGTCCAATCACGTCAAAAACTTCTAGAGAAGCATCTAGCCATATATCTGCGCTATAGCCTAAATTGTGTTGTTTCGAAGCTCCTGGTTGCCAAGACGGTATAAGCCATCTTAGCCATTTGAAAAATAGTGGAATTTGTATTGTGGGTGCATTGTGGGCATCAATAGTGCTCTTGATTAGATTTGCCAATATGTTCGGATTGTCGCCGGTATGAGATGGAAGTCTGCCAATTGGCCATTTTGGAACGAAATAGTTTTCGTCATCTGTTCCGTAGGGATTGTCAGATAGCACATCTTTATCATGATCGTCAGTTGGATTGGGTAGACGATGGAATGGGACAATGTTATCCCCACCAATCAGTAGTGTCGAACCTATCTGCTTATTATTGTTATTCAGTTTAGAACTTATCGCTTTTAGCACATTCTTTATAGCAGTTGCATCCTGTCCATTTATAGCTGATAGTTGGAATGATGAAATACTTGCCGATACATCCGGTAATATCACCAAGCACTCTCTACCTGTTCTTTTAGTAGTTGTTTCCGCCAATAATCTCGTTAAAGTTAATATTTTCTCGGCTCCACTAGTGCCAAACTGATCGACGAGAGGGCGTGCGCAGGTGATAATGATGTGTACGAGATCATATTTTGCTAGCTTGTTGCTATTCGGATATTGTTTGGAGTTGTTAGAATGTGAGTTTGTAGTGACTGGATCAATAGCATTCTGTATTTCAACAAGGTCCTCATTGCTATTAGTAATATTTGTATCATCAGATGCTACATTGTAGGTGTTTAGTGTTGGTTTCTGAGTGTTGTCAGGCAGGTTAGAGTCGGCTTCCAATTTATTAGGCACAAGAAATTGCTGACTGTCTGTACTTTCATTGTTGTCGGCAGCGAATGGATTAATATCATATTGTTTAGTTGGATCTACTGCACTGCCACCAAAATGATTGATTTTTGTTTCATTTAAGCTTCTTGTGAGGCTATTATTGTGTGTTTGTGTAGAGTTTTGCTCTTTTTGTGAATTTATAACAACATCATGGTTGTTTACTGGTAAGTTTATGGTATCTGGAAGAGTTATATCTCCGATTGCTATATTATGACCGTCACCAATTTGATTAATGCCTAGTGTTGAAGCCACATGTGTAGGAATTGGAGCAGGTTGTTCGATCAATGGTTCGGGAGGCCAAATAGGACGGTAGGCATGATCATCATGCCAGTAACGGTCCACCACTTCTCGAGCTGGATCTAGGTGAACTACATCGTGTAGTAGTTCTACTCCTCGTGTGTAATCTCCTGTTCGCAGTAGGGATTCTGCAAGACATAGGTTGATTGCTATGCATTGTGGCCATCTGTCATAGAACCCTTGGGCTAAAGGAAATGCTAGCTCTGCTTTACCTGAAAACCAATGACTCTTAATTAACAATAAAGCCGGAAGTGGGGAATTAGGGTTAGACTGAAGTGCATTCTCCGCTGCCTTGCTGGCATTATCCCATTGTAGGTTTGTAATGGCGGTGTAACTTTCACGTGTGGCTACTAGCCAGGGTATGCGTGGTAGGGATTGACCCAGTAACATACGTGTCAATCCCTCAGACAAAGAATGAACCTCATTTTCACCAATGTCGCGTGCAATGTTAGCAAGTGTCTCATGCACAGACACTTGCTCAGGATCGACCACAGCCAATTTTTTTAGTATTGTGAAGGCTTCATGCTCGTTGTTTTCAGATATGAGGGACTTTGATAGTAATAGGTTAACCGTAAAATCCTCTGGCCATACCTGTAACCATGCGCGCGATAATTTACGTGCATAGTCAGGTCTGAGGGCGCTTAATGATGCTTCAATAAGCCGGATGAGTTGCGTGCGGTTTAACACACATATACTTGTGCAAGGATCGTGCCACTATATGTAATTTGTACCTAGGATTATGTATGGACTAACTTGTTGTGTGTATTGATTAGATGCTTACCAAAGAGAAGTAAGATTAGGCAGTAACATCACCACTTATGAGACCAAGTGCAGATACTGCGGCAAGTTGTCTATGTGCCGAGACATTCTGCGGATCAATCTCAACTGATTTTTTGAACATCAACATTGCTTCTGAATAATCCTTAAGTTGTTTCAAGGCTAATCCAGCATTGAAATACAAACTGGCATTTGTAGGTGTAATTTTTATGGAACTTGAATAGGCTTTGTATGCTCTGTCAAATTGCTTTCGAGCTACCCAAAGGTTTCCTAGTGTCTCCTGTAGTTTGCCATTCTCCTGATCATCACTCTGTAGTTTTGATGCATTGTCTAAGTGGATCATTGCTTGATCCAGCTTGTTGTGTTCAATACATAACTCAGCAATGCGTAAATGATAGTTGAAGTGCAGGGGTGCTAACTCTATAGCTTTCGTAAAAGCATTTGTGCTGGCTTCCAAATCGCCAGATTGATCGTACAGTTCTCCTAGTAGTTCCCAGGCTTCGTGGCTCTCACTAAGTTCTTCAATTTCTGACTCAAGAACAGATAGTGCTTGGTCATATCTGGATGCGGCACTTAGAAGTCTAGCTTTTTCTAAAATGACAGGTCCTGGATCATTAGTGTTTTCTATGGCATGATCAATTGATACTAGAGCGTTACTAGTGTCACCTTTTGCAGCATATAACTCTGCTAGAACTGTTAATGCACTACTGTTGTCAGGATCTTGTTTGAGTACTTTTAGAGCATACGATTCTGATTTATCTGTATCTTCGAGAAGCATAGCGGATTCTAATACTCCTACCAGAGGTTCAATATCTCCTGGGAAGAGTTTTGTGGCTTGTTCGTATCGTGTCATTGCTGCTGAAACATCTCCTAGTTGCATGCATACTTTACCAGCTTCAATTAGTAAATCTGCTTCAACATGACCGTTAGTTAAAGCTGCGTCATATTGTTCTCGAGCAGCCGCAGCATCTCCATCAGCTGAATAGGCCCGTGCTAGTTCTATTTGATAGTTGATAACAATACTTTCTTCTAGTTGTTGTTCTGAAGACAGTTGTACTGCTTTATGGAAGTGGGATAATGCAGCGTCTGTTTCACCTTGTTCTCGGCACAATGTCCCTAATTGGAAGTGCCATGACGAGTGTTCTGGCTCTATTTGTAGTGCTCGTTCTATAGCAGTTCTAGCATCCTCTATATTACCTAATAGGATATTTATCTTTCCTAGCATGTATTGTGCTATAGCATTATAAGGATCTATTGAAATGGCTCGTTCTATAGATTGGACCTGACCAGCATAATCTTTCCGGATTGAGTAAATGTTGCTAATTTCTAGCAGAGCATTTGTGTTGTCAGGATATCGATCCAGTACCCATCGAGCTGCTTGTTCTGCTTTATCTAACTGGCCAGATATTCTATATGAGGCAGCTAAGGCGCAATAGATTTCGGCGCTAGCTGTTTGACTTGCGGCTAGCTCTAATGCGGGAATAGCTGTGCCCATGTCTCCAACAAGAGATTGAGCTCTGGCCAGCCATTCTTGCATTACCATTGCATTAGATTCTAGTTTGCCCCATCGTTCTAAAGCAATTGCAATGAGTTTCCGTTCTTCGTCAGATCTTAGATCGTTTCTCTCATACAATCTTCTGCGTTCTTGAGACCGCACTAGTTCTGTTGAGATAGACATAAGTGTGTCGGAATCTGCGTCAATGGAGTCTATTGCGCGTGCCAAGGATTTTAATGCACTTTTGCGTCTTTCACTCTGTAGTAGTACTATTCCAGCGTTAGTTAGCACGTCAATGTCAGTAGGTGCATGAGCTAGCGCTTTCTCAGCTTCCTTAGCTGCAGTTGAACTATTTGCAGTTAATGATAATACACGTGCTAACATGGCTCTATATATTCCTTGTTCTGGAATCAGATCAAGTGAAACTTTGAAGGCTGACAAAGCAGCTTCATAATTCTCTAGTTGAAAATGTAAAAGTCCAGCACGATAGGATGCATCTGCTGACTCAAAACAGTCTGCGCCAATATTATTTAGGTGTCTTTTAGCGCGATTTTGTTCCCCGATTGCCATAGCTGCCTCAGCAGCGCCTAGCACAGCATTTGTGTTTTCTGAATCAACTTCAATTGCACTTTCAAAAGCTGTACTGGCTTCCTTGTATCGGTCCTGAACCATAAGGACCTCCCCTAATTTTTTCTGTAATGTTGAATTCTGGGGGTCTTCAAGTAGCGCTTTTTGCCAAAGTGCAGTGGCCTTAGCTTTCTGTTTTTGCTCAATCAGAGAGTCACCAGCTCGTGCTAAATATGATGCTCGTAATGATTCACTTGAGTTGGCGTCACTCTTTGATAGATCGGCAGCGCGGAGAAATGTATCATGAGCATGCTGATATTTCTGTGATTTGTATTGAGACTCTCCGAGCATTTCTAGTACACCTAGGTCCTCGGGATCAATATTAATTGCCTGGTGCAGGATGTCTAATGCTTCTTTTTCGTCTCCAAGCATAAGAAGACAATCAGCCATTTGTTTGTGAAGTTTGGCATTTTGCGGTTCAAGTGCTAACGCCTTGCCCAGGGCATTTTTTGCTTCTGACCATCGTTCTGAATTTTGATAATGTTTAGATAAATCACTGTGAATACTTGCATCGTCTGGATCAAGTGCACTTGCTCGATGTAGAAGTTCAATAGCGCGTTGTTGATCTCCGGATTTTGATGACACTAGAGCCGTTTCCTTGATAGATATCGTGTCGTCAGGCGTAAGATTGATAACTCGTTCTAAGTAAGGTAGTGCATCGGACCACATTTCTGCGAGCATATATGCTTTGGATGCTGCTTTTTGTAGTTCTAAATCAGTCGTATGTTTTGTAGCAGCTGGAACTAACGTTGCGATTGCATCTTTGTGATTGTCTAGTGCCAGATAGCAGGCACCAATCTTTGCTGATAAACTTTCATCATCAGGCGTTATGTTAATTGCTCGTTGATATATTCTGAGGGCACTGTTCCAATCCGAAGTACTCTCTAGAACACTTCCATATGTGGTTAGTAGCTTGACGTCGTCAGTATGATTATCTACTAGGGGTTCTAGGTTGACGCGAGCAACTTCGTATTCTTGCAATGCAAGAGCTAATTCGCCTGTGCGTTGAGACAGGCTACTAGAGTTCAAGCCTGATGCTTGTGCTCTTTGTAAAGAATTCAGTGCTGAGCTTTCATCACCAATTTCTTGGTAAGCCAATCCAAGATCATTCCATACCGTTCCGTCTGCTGGAGAAACTTCAGACGCTCGTTTTAGCGCATCTACTGCTCCTAAATAATTTTTTTCAGCAATCAATGCTTTTCCGTATTGATGGTGTATATGTCCATCTGTTGGTTGAATAATTGAAGCTTCTTTCAGTGACTCTATTGCCATTTCACTATCCTGCATAGTTAACTGTAGCTCTCCGATTTCTGCCAATAACATACCTCTACTGTTTTTATCATCTTCATCAATGTTGGCATAACCCGACTTTAACGCACTATATGCTCTATCGTATTCTCCACGAAGTTTGTGGAAGGAAGCAATGGCGCTCCATGGTTCGGGTGATTTAGGCGCTATTTGAGTAGCCTTCTGGAAATGTTGGCTCCCCAGTTCAGTTTCGCCCAGCTGTAATAAGGATTGTGCTAGCACAGTGTGAGCCATTCCTAATGTGGCCCGATCGTGATCAGATGCATTTTCGTCAATTTCGTTATTGGACAGAAGATTGTTGCATTGATCACGTGCCTTTTCTGGTTTGCCGGAGTTGAGCGCACACCTGGCAAATTGAAGTTGGATGTTTGTGTCGTCGGGACTAATATTGAGCGCCTTCTCCCAATGCGTGAGTGCTTCTGCATAATTGGATTGGATTACAGTGTCTTTGTAAGTGAGAGCTTCTGCTAAAGCTATTCTATTCTCAGATGATTGAGTTTCAAGTGCTACTGCTTCAAATGCAGTTTGACGCGCATCTTGTATGCGACCGCAGGCTAATAAATGTTTTGATTGCTGAACCAAT
Organism: uncultured Anaerolineales bacterium; assembly: GCA_913040765.1. GTDB lineage: Bacteria > Chloroflexota > Anaerolineae > Anaerolineales > UBA11657 > UBA11657. The sequence goes on from CAJWIA010000035.1 coordinate 9,882, forward strand.
AAATTAGCAGGGGATTTTGTAATTGGTATAGCTTTCTCAAGTGCCAGAGAAGCATCTTGATGTTCGCCAGCTGACCCCAAAATATTGGCCAATTCTGCTAACTCAGATGAGGAATCGATGGAGTCGATAATATCAACTGCAGTTTCAGAGGCGAGGACTATATCTCCATTTGCGTAATATGCCCGAGCAAGAGCAAGCTGACTACGGGGAGATTTGTAGTCGATATGTGATAGGATCTCCAGTGCATCACCTGGCATATCAAGTGCAATTTTGGCTTCAGCGGTGTATACAGATAATTCAGTTAAATCACCACCAAAATCTTTGGCTTGCTCAAATGCAGCAAGCGCACTAACAGCATCACCTTGTTCAAGTGCGGCTTTGCCAAGACGTATAGCTAATTTGTTTGTGAGGGACTGAGAAGCTTGTAGGGTGTCAGCTAATTTGTCGAGTGCATATTCGGAGTCAGTTTCTAGTGCTAACAGGCTTTCCATCGTGTTTTTGGCGATAGAATCTGAAAAAGTTGACAGTTCTTCAGTGTTTTGTGTTAGATTAGGTGTTTCTAGATGGCTGTCGCTTACTAAACTACGTAGTTCAGGATCTGAGGAGTTTTTTAGA
>CAJWIA010000036.1 GCA_913040765.1 uncultured Anaerolineales bacterium
GATGTTGAAGTCTAGCAATCATCTTAGTATAGTCAGACACTGATTGTTCTAGAGCAGTATCACTCCCCTTCCCAATGTTTAGGCCTAAACGAATACTCCTGGGCTTTGCAAGTCTTGGAGCCACTGTCTCCATACCATGATTTGGAAACCCCATACGGTTTATCAAAGCGCTATCTTCTGACAGCCGAAATATACGAGGACGTTGATTTCCATGCTGAGAACTTGGAGTAATTGTCCCGACCTCTACATAGCCAGCCCCCAGAATAGCAAGCCCATCTATCGCTATGGCGTTTTTATCATAACCTGCTGCAATACCCACTGGGTTGACAAATCGTAAGCCGAACACACTAGTAACAAGTCGTGAGTCATTGTAATCAAATAAGTGAGTTAACCAGTGCCGCACTGGTTTCAATTTAGGGGCTACTGCCAGCAAATACAAGGATATATTATGAGCAATTTCGGGGTCTAATCTAAATAAGACATGGCGCAGTGCTCTATATCCTGACTGCTGCATCACAATATCCTAAGAGGGCGAAGACAAATAGTTCATGGCAGCGCTGTACTGTTCTGATTTAATGGAGCCAGATAATTTCCATTCATCTAGCAATTCCCGTATGGTAAATACAGCATGTAACTTATATCCATGGGAAGCCAATGTCTTCTCAGCACCCTGTTCTCGGTCTATAAGCACAACTACATCTCTAACTAGCAGCCCGGCTGCCTGCAAGATATTAATCGTCTCAAACTTACTTTCACCGGAAGTCACCAAATCATCCATAACTACCGCAGTGTCCCCAGCCTCAAACACACCTTCAATTTCAGCTCCCGTACCATAATCTTTCACTTCTCGCCTAGGATATATCAATGAAGCATCGGTATTCAACGCTACAGCAGTACCAATAGGCAATGCAGCATATGGTATAGCAGCTATGCAATTAAATTCTAAATCCACCAACATTGAACTTATCACATCAGCAACCGAGCGAAGCACATTAGGAAAAGATGACAAACGGCGCAGGTCTATATAGAACGGCGACTGTATACCAGATTTAAGAGTAAATTCACCAAACTGGACACACCCGGATTCAAGAAGACCATCTCCAATCCCCTTAGTGAAATAGTTTTGCTTTTTTTTATCAGATAAATGTCGCTCGGAATTTATAGCATCACGCAATTCTTTAGCAACTTTTCTTGGATCAGTTGAAGATGCTATTGAACGCGAAACATTAATTAATATACCCATACTGTCTTCTCTCAAACCAGCCTGCATCGCAGCAGCCAAATCGCCACCTTGCATACCTACACCTGGACAGAGAAACCATAAGGTCGGCGCAACTTGCCGTACAATCTCAACAGCACGAGGATCAGTGGCGCCAACAACAAGTCCAAGGTTGTTATACTGACTCCAATTCTGCGCCTGCCTAGCAACATGCATATACAGATACTCTCCATTGCTCTTCAAGCTTTGGAGGTCATTAGAACCATCATTTGAAGTTTTGCATAACACAAACACACCTGAATCAGGACGCTCAACAAAAGGCATAATTGAATCGGATCCCAAATATGGACTATAGGTCACTGCGTCCACTCCTAAATAATCGAAAATAGACCTTGCATAGGCCTGTGCCGTACTAGCAATATCACCGCGCTTTGCATCTAGAATCACTGGAATACCATCTGGCACACTGCCAATTACTTCATATAAAGCATCTATACCTTCTGCACCAAAGGCTTCAAAGAAAGCGCTATTTGGTTTGAAAGCACAGGCATACTCCGCACATTCTTCAATTATCTTAATGCAATATTCTCGAGCTGATATAGGAGAAGGTTTTGATAGTAGCTCAGGATGAGGATCTAATCCAACACATAGTAGTGAGTTAGATTCTTTACACCTACTCTCTAAGTAATCAAAAAAAGCCTTCACTATACTTTTCCAAAGACTAACGCTAGCAAAGCCATACGAACATACATGCCATATTCCATTTGCCTAAAATAGGCAGCACGCGGATCCTCATCTACTGCCCTGCTGATCTCATCCACTCGTGGTAGTGGATGCATAACAATCATGCGCTCTTTTGCAATATTCATTGTATCAACGTTTACCGCATAGCTCCGATTAACTTTTTCATAAACGGATTGATCCGCAAACCGCTCTCGTTGTACTCGGGTCACATATAGCACATCAGTTTCAGAAATAATTGAATCTAGATCCACATGCTTGCAAGGTCCCACACCACTTTCGATCAAACTATCAACTAATGCGGTTGGTGCTTTCAGCAGGTCCGGGGCAACAAAATTCAATTTTACATCATATAAAGCTAACAGTTTCGCCAATGAATGCACCGTACGACCATATTTCAAGTCACCAAGCATGGTAACAGTAAGACCATCGATAGTGCCCAATTCCTCAACAATTGTAAATATATCTAATAGAGCTTGGGTGGGATGTTCACCTATTCCGTCTCCAGCATTTATTATGGGTTTTGCGGACACCTCTGCAGCAATATCAGCTGACCCTTCATCTGGGTGCCGTAACACAATAGCATCTGAGTAAGATCCCATGCTAAGTATAGTGTCTCGCAACTCTTCACCTTTAGATACAGATGAAAAAGTAACATTGTTTATCTGGATAACATTACCGCCAAGACGCTGTGTTGCTGCAGCAAAAGAAGAGGACGTTCGCGTTGAAGGTTCATAAAATAGGTTAGCTAGAAGCTTACCTTTAAGTATATCTACTGAACCCTGCCTGTCGACCATTTCCCGCATATCACGCGCTACATCAAGAATAATGTCGAGATCATGGTGATTGAATTGCTTAACCGACAGTATGTCCATTCCATCAAATCGAGAAACACCTTCATCTGGAAGTACATTTATTCGATCCATACTGGTCCTATGTGATTTGACATTGTCTAGTTCACTAATCTTCATCGATATGATACTACTATTGCTATTGATTCACGTTTTTACCAGATCGAATATGTTGTAATACTTGTCCTCTATCATATACTGTTTCATTGCGTAGCACTACCTTCTTTAGTCGACCTTGTAACTGCCATCCCTCAAACGGGCTCCAGCCACAACGCGAATAAAACTGAGATGCTTTGACTTTCCATCTCTCGTGCATGTCTACTTCTATCCATGTTTCCGGCTGAGACGCTAATCCAAATATCCTGGCAGGATTGGTGTACATAAGTTCTGTCAATCGCTTCATACTGAGTCTACCTTCGCGTACCGCACCAAGCATTAATGCCAAGCTTGTCTCTAGACCCGGAAAACCAGGTGGTGCATTCCGATTGTCTTTTTCTAGCAATGTATGAGGAGCATGATCAGTGGCAATACAATCAACAACACCATCAGCTATTGCTTGCCATAAAGCATTCTGATCCGAGATAGTATTTAATCGGGGACTAACCATATAACGACCTTCCTTGATGCTGTCAATATCAGTATTGGTCATAAACAAATGATGAGGAGTCACTTCGCAGGTGACTGCTAAACCCCGTTCTCGCGCAGCTCTAATCAAATCAATTTCCTCTTTACGACTAACATGACAAATATGAACTGAGCGACGATGTAATACTGCTAACATTAGCACTGCTGCAGCCATATAAGTTTCCGCATGACATAGCACCGGTCTATTATCAGGCCATGCGGACATGTGAGAATTGACAATGTGTAAACCATCTAATCGTAGATCGCCGAATGTATCATTCAAATAAAGTTTCAAACCTGAAGCCTTATCAGATAATGTAGCAACAGTAGAAGTGTTGTTGCTGGTACCGGCAACATGAATTCCATAATCACAATGCACCTTCCCATGTGCGGTCTCCAATATATTTTCAAGACTACTCGAATCTGTAATAGGAGGTGATGTGTTTGGCATAGCCAGTACGCAAGTGTATCCGCCAGCTAAAGCACTAGCAGTACCACTATACCAATCCTCTTTATATGTGTGCCCTGGATCCCTTAAGTGCACATGCGGGTCTATAAGTCCTGGCAAACGCATCAAAGACACTGATTAATCACCAAATTATTCATAAGAGTTGTCCAACATCTCCATCACATGCATCACAGGCATTTTATTATTCATAACACGTAAATGAGATTCAATTTGTGTAATACAACCAATATTGGTGGTCACCAAAACACTGGCGCCGGTTTCTATAACTTTTGCCGCTTTTCGAGCTCCCAATTGCTCAGCAATTTCTGGCTGTTCAATATTGTAGATACCTGCCGAACCACAACATGTCTCTCCATCAGAAGGATTCACAACCTCGACATCAGGCACCTGCTCCATCAAACGCCGAGGTGCATCTCTCACACCCTGCGCATGGGACAAATGACAAGCATCATGATAAGCAACCTTTTTGAGGTTTATTGGACCAGGCAAGTGAGATAAGCCCAACTCATCTAAGAATACAGTCACGTCCTGAACCCTATTAGCAAAATCTCTTGCTATTGTAAGATCATCAGTACTGTTAAACAACATTTCATATTCACTAATACCTGAACCACAACCAGCAGCAGTAGTAAGTACGGCATCTACATCAGTAGGAAAAACCCGCAAATTCCTTAATGCTAACTTTCTAGATTTCTCGAGTGATCCCGAGTGTAATGTCAAAGCTCCGCAACATCCTTGCCCTCTGGGTATTACCACTTCAACCCCATTCTTACTAAGCACTCGTACAGTAGCTTCATTTATTGCAGGTGCTAGCACGGACTGTACACATCCTTGCATTAGAGCAACACGCGCACGTTTCCTACCTATAGCAGGAATAATATCTGGAATATGATTAGAGGTCGGCACATCTGACGGCAACAAGTCAAGGATTGTAGCGAGTTTTTTGGGTAAAACTGCTTTGAACGATCTTGCAAACATACCGAGTAACATAGCTGCACGAAAACGGGCAGGATAAGGCATTATCTCTAGAACAATCTGTCTCAACCATGTATCCAATATACTGCCATTGGCTCTGTTGTTTTCTGCATAGGAGCGAAACAAAATAAGCAAATCCCCATACGGCACGTCTGGAGGACAAGCCGTTGTACAAGCCATACAACCTAGGCACCGGTCCACGAATGGTTGTGCTTCTTGTACGGACAATGTTCCTTCTAATACATTTTTCATCAACAATATGCGCCCGCGTGGCGAATCCATTTCCTGACCAAGCACCTGATATGTCGGACAAGCTGGCAGACAAAAACCACAGTGGACACATGACTTCACTGCACTTGCCATAGCACTTCCATTAGGACCTAATCTGTCAACAGGAATGTTATGCTGCATTATAGAGGTAAGAACCTCCCTTCAGGATCAAAGGCTCTTTTCACTTTGTCAGCAAAGATGGTGATGGTCGAAGATGTTCCTAGCCAAGATGTTTCTGGACTACCTATAATTAGTAAACCTCCTAAACCTAAACCGGACAAAATTGTATCTACCTCTTGAGTAGTTCCGGGCCAGCCAATCCAAGCAACGTTTCCACCGACACTATATTTACGCTGTGATTGGCCATCAGTAAGACACGCATCTAGTTGAGGAATGAGATCAGGTGTAATCGGAACTTTGATTAAAGAATAGTCGTCCGGTAACCACAAAAATTCTCTTAGATGTTCCCACAGATCAAGTTCCACATCTCCCAATATTATTTTGGCACCCTCTCTATACTCTGACAAGCGTGCTAACCTGTTATTCAACGTGGTAGCCAATCCTCCCAACCTTGCCCTCACAATCCCATTAGATTCCAAGTCAATAGCAAATAAGTCAATTGGAGTACGCGTCATCTCTTTGACAAAACCTACAGCACCATCAATATCACCACAGTCCCATTCGACAGTACCAAAACTATTCATTTTAGGAAAAACCTTCAATGTTATTTCTGAGATAATGCCAAATCTTCCCAAACTTCCTATCATTAATTTCGGAAAGTCAAATCCTGCTACATTTTTCACAACTTGAGCACCGCCACTCAGTATTTCTCCAGCACTTGAGACCCACTCTACACCTAAAACAAAGTCGCGGGCACCGCCAAATCGGTAACGACCAGGTCCACTTAATCCAGTAGCTAAGGTACCTCCTATAGTAGCTCCAATCTTAGCCATTGGCGGATCAAATGGAAGCCACTGTCCATTTTCTGATAGCATCTCGGTTATATTTTTTAGCGACGTACCTGATAAAGCAGTAAAGGTGAATTCTTCGGGCCGATATTCCAATATGCCTGAGAGATTAGAAAGGTCTATTACAGTCTCGTTACCACTAGAAGTTGACAAAGCAGTTTTCGTACCACCACCACGTATCAACATTGCAGTCGATGCTGTATTTACAACCTCCTGCACCTCTCTTACTGATTTAGGTTCCAGCACTTTTTCCAATCCGCTTTTGAATGCAGCAGAGATACATTTTCAAGTTATTCGTAAACATCATATACCACGAACCCGGTCTGCAGGAAACATCTTGCCAGAATTAGCAATACCTTTTGGATCAAATTCATTAGTCAACTTTAACATCTGATTGATATCCTGATCCGAAAACATGTCTGTCATCAAATGACGCTTTTCCATGCCCACACCATGCTCTCCAGTAATTGCACCTCCACGCCTAACACACATTTTGACAATCTCACTTGCAAGTGCTTCAGCTTTCTCAAGCATACCGTCTTCCCTATTGTCAAATAGAACATTAGGGTGAAGATTGCCATCTCCAGCGTGAAACACATTAGCAACCCTCACTCCATATTCCTGACTTAGAGAATCTATTTCAGCCAATGCTGCACCAAGCTGATTACGTGGCACTACACCATCTTGCACAATGTATGCTGGACTAATCTTGCCAAGTGCGCCAAAAGCTCCTTTTCTACCTTTCCAAATTAAGTTGCGTTCTGTTTCATCCCTAGCACTTCTGACATTATATGCACCTGACTTGCTAATAATTTCTTGTAAATCCCTAAACTCTTCTTCTACTGCAGACGCCTCGCCCTCTAGCTCTACAATTAATACAGCTCCCGCATCAATTGGGTATCCAGCCTTGACAGATTCTTCTACTGCTCGCACAGTTAGATTGTCCATTATTTCCATCGCACCAGGCAACAAACCGGAAGCAACAACGGCTGCGACAGCATCTCCTGCTAGCTCCATACTAGGATAAGCAGCCAGTACAGTCCTATATGTTTCAGGAATTGGTAACAGACGTAATGTAATCTCCAATGCTATACCAAACAAACCCTCTGAACCTACGAACAATCCAACCAAATCAGGACCTACATTCTCAAGACTTGATCCGCCTAGTTCCACTAAATTTCCGTCAGGTAATACAGCTTTAATTCCCATTACATGATTGCTAGTCATACCATATTTAAGACAATGTGCACCGCCGGAATTAAATGCGACATTACCTCCAATAGTACATACAGCCTGGCTAGATGGATCAGGAGCATAATAGAGACCATAAGGATGTGCTGCGTCCGACACATTTTTATTGATTACACCTGACTCCACAACTGCTATGCGCTGTTCTGCATCCAGACTCAGTATGCGGTTTAGACGGTTCAATCCAATTACAATCCCATCGGTGTTTGGTAACGAACCGCCCGAAAGACTAGTGCCACTACCTCGCGCAACAAAAGGCACACTGTACCGATGACATAACTGGACTATGTCAACCACTTCAGATTGTTGCTCCGGCAAAACAACTGCTCGCGGAAGTGCCTTGAAAGCCGTCAACCCATCTGATTCATATGGTATCAATTCAGACTTCGCAGTCAAAAGCTGATCCCCTGCGAGCATTTTACTCAGTTCATCAACAAAATCAGTAAACATCTGGATTGTTCTAATTCCCCCTATACTGTGTTGATGTTATCTCGGCCATTATGGCGAGTGCTATCTCTTGTGGAGAACGCCCTCCAATGTCTAATCCAATAGGTGCGGATAGTCTGTCGATATCTTTTTGTTTTAGTCCTGCTTCAAACAGACGTTTTAACCTTAATGCATTAGTAGTCTGACTGCCAAGAGCCCCTACATAAAATGCTTGGCTAGGCAATGCTTTAACTAATGCTATATCATCTATCTTAGGATCATGAGTCAATACTGCGACCGCTGTAGAACTATTTAATTCGAGCTCGTCTAATGCACTATCTGGCCATGACTGAAGTAGTAAATCAACATGTGGGAATCGGTCTTCACTGCCAAATGAACGTCGCGGATCAATCACTATTGTGCGGTAACCAATCATCTTTGCCATTTCGGATAGTGGTATGGCAATATGCACCCCACCTATCAATATTAGTGTAAGAGGAGGTGATACCACCTCAATAAACAATTCAATGATATTCTGTAATTTTGCTGTTTTTGAAGCACCTTGCTGTAAGGAGTGTCTAGCAATACTTAAAGCATCATTATCCAAGTTAGGGTCAATACTACCTGTTTTATCACCATTTTCAGTGACAACCACCTGACGTCCAAGTAGATTTTTGGAACCGCCAATTACAGTGAGTATCGCAAGACGTTCATTGTCTGAAGCCCTAATAGCACGGAATACATCCTCATTTAGCAATTGTACAAATACGGATATTGTGCCACCACATGCTAGACCTAGCTCCCAGGCTGTATCATCCGTAACTCCAAACTCCAACAGATTAGATTGACCGGTGTTAAACACCTGTTTGGCAGCTTCTACGACAGCACCTTCAACACAACCTCCACTTACTGAACCACACATTTTTCCGCTAGCAGTAAGCGCCATCTTGGCTCCAATAGCACGCGGAGCTGATCCCCAAGTGCTCACAACTGTAGCTAATACTACATCTTGCCCTTCAGATATCCAGCTATCTAGCTCCAGTATTATATCTCTCACAAAACTACCTCAATCCAAAATGGCTACAAGTTAAGATCTAAATTCCAACTTCCATTTCACCCATAAGAATGCAAATCTAAAATCTGAGGCGAATGTCCACAACCATTAATAAAATGTACCAAGTCTGATGAACGGATAGTAGTGGTAGATGTATTCTCTAAGGGATGAAAGTTCAATAACTCGTGTTCCAAAATATTACTGTCCAGCACTACATTGACACGCTTTTCGTGATCATTAATAAGCGCAAATGGTGTCACTGCCCCAGCTTTTACACCAAGCACTTCTTCCAATATAGTTTCTCTACAGAAAGAAAGATGTCTAGACCCTATCAGATGTCGCAACTTTTTTAGATCTACCATGGCATCTTCTAAAGTAATCAATAACCACAATTTCTTAGACTTGTCCTTCAAAAACAGATTCTTACAATGACCGCCATCAATATCTCCACGTATCGATCGACTTTGCTCTACTGTAAATACAGGTCTGTGTTCGAATGTGGTCACACATATGTCCAACTCGCGTAATCTATTAAACAGGTCAGACTTTGTAGCTACCATGGCACCTTTCCGAAGAATTGCTCACAGCAGGTGAACCGCAGGAAAACATTTGTAGTTCAAGTCATTTTCCTATGTTTGGTAATAAATTCAACTTTGCACCATGTCGCGAATATGTTCGACTACCTCCGGGTTTGCTAAAGTTGTTATATCGCCAACGTCGGTCGTATTAGAAATGGAAGCAAGGACCCGCCGCATGATTTTTCCAGAACGAGTTTTTGGCATGTCGGGCACAATCCACACATTTTTAGGCCTGGCAATCTTGCCAATTTCAGTTTCAATTGCAAGTACTATTGCTTTTTCAAGATCCTTACTTGCATGCACGCTAGGTTGAAGGGAAACATAGACATCAGGTACTGTGCCCTTCAAATCATCTGAGACCGGCACAACAGCTGCTTCTGCCAGTTCAGAAATAGTCATACAGGCCGACTCCAGCTCTTTAGTACCGAGTCTGTGACCCGCAACATTGATAACATCATCGACTCGGCCCAATATACGATAATAACCATCCGAACTTTGTGTAGCAGCATCACCTGGAAAGTACGGCCAGTCACGCCAATCTTTACTTTGTGGATCCTTACAGTATTTCTCATAGTAAGTTTTGACATAGCGGTCACGATCTCCCCATATGGTTTGAAATCCACCTGGCCAAGGATTCTGTATACAAATGTTACCAGCTATACCACTACCTTCCGCTACTGTATTTCCATCTTCATCATAAATCACCGGATGTATTCCAGGCATCGCCGGACCAGCACTACCTGGTTTCATAGCGTGGATAGCAGGCATTGTGCTACACAAAAACCCTCCTGTCTCAGTCTGCCACCAAGTATCCACGACAGCAGCTTCGCCTTTGCCAATAACATCATAGTACCAACGCCACACCTCTGGCTCAATCGGCTCACCAACTGTAGTCATATGC
>CAJWIA010000037.1 GCA_913040765.1 uncultured Anaerolineales bacterium
TATCAAAAAATATAGATGTAACTACTAAGCATGCGGTTGTGATTTCTAGTATATATAGTCCCGCGCAAGAATTGATGCGTGTTGGAAGGGCGGAGCATTCCTGCGGTATTTTCAGTTTACCGAACATTTTATTATATAAATTATATGACAACTAATTTCTGGAAGGACAAGCGAGTTTGTGTAACTGGCGGTGCTGGATTCTTGGGCTCCGCTATAACTAGCAAGCTGCGCGGACTAGGATGTGGCGAATTGATCACTCCTCGCAGTCGCGATTTTGATTTGCGCATTAATGAATCAATAAAAAAGCTGTACTTTGAGGTGCGTCCGCAAATAGTAGTTCATCTAGCAGCTGTCGTGGGTGGTATTGGTGCAAATAGCGCGAGACCTGCAGAGTTCCTATATGATAATTTGATGATGGGGACTCAATTGTTTCACGAAGCTTGGGCATATGGAGTCGAAAAGTTTGTGGCAATTGGCACAGTCTGTGCTTATCCAAAATTTACTCCACTGCCATTCTCAGAAGATAATCTGTGGGACGGCTATCCGGAGGAGACAAACGCACCCTATGGACTGGCTAAAAAAATGTTATTGGTGCAGAGTCAGGCTTATAGGCAGCAATATGAATTTAACTCCATATTTCTATTGCCGGTTAATTTATATGGTCCTGGCGATAGTATTGATAGCGAAAACTCGCATGTTATTCCATCTCTAATCATGAAATTCTTGAATGCTAAGCGTAGTGGTCAAAAAGAAGTGGTTGTGTGGGGAGATGGTTCACCTACTCGTGAATTTTTGTATGTCGATGATGCTGCGGATGGAATCCTTTTAGCAGCTGAGAAATATAACAGCAGTCTTCCTGTAAATTTAGGTTCTGGACAAGAGATATCTATACTGGATTTGGCCACAACTATCGCAGCTTTGGTAGGATATACAGGAAAACTAGTATGGGATCGCACTAAGCCGAATGGGCAACCGCGTAGAAAGCTTGACGTTAGTCGTGCACAAAGCAATTTTGGGTTTAGAGCTAGAGTGGACTTTGAAGATGGATTGAAACGGACTGTTGACTGGTATGTTCAGAATAGTGCGGAGTCAAACTAGGGAAATAGAGTGAATTCATCTAATTCTGAAGACAAATCATTTGTTACAGTAATAGATTCATCCGCAAAATTTGGATGGTGGAAATATTTACAGGAGGTATGGTTTTATCGTGACCTTTTTTATTTCTTAGTGTGGCGTGATCTCAAGACCAGATATGCGCAGAGTGTTCTAGGTATAGGGTGGGCAATTATACAACCACTTTTTAGTATGTTGGTCTTCACGATTGTTTTCGGTAACATGGCTCGTATCTCATCAGATGGTGTTCCATATGCTATCTTTAGTTTTGCAGCGCTGGTTCCATGGACATACTTTTCTGGGGCTTTGACCGGGGCTGGTGGTAGTCTAATAACCGCACGCGGTATTATCACAAAAGTGTACTTTCCTCGCATCATTGTTCCTTTGGTGGCAGTAGCCGGAAAACTTTGGGACTTTGGTATTGGACTGATAGTGCTTTTTGGCATGATGGCCTATTTTGGTTTTGGACTGACATCTCAAATGTTGCTACTTCCTATGGTAACTATCTTAATGATTCTCGCTGCTTCTGGAATTGGAATGTGGGTCACCGCACTCGCAATTCAATATCGAGATATAAGTTATAGTCTTGGCTTTGGAATACAGTTACTTATGTATGCTTCTCCAGTAGTTTATCCTACAAGTATGGTTCCAGAACGCTTTCGATTGTTATATAACTTGAATCCCATGACAAGTGTCATTGAGTCTTTTCGCTCAATATTGTTGTCCACTAATCCCATTCCATGGGATGGTCTGGCAATTGGTTTGTTTGTATCAGTATTGTTATCAGTAAGTGGAGCTGTTTATTTTATCGGTATGGAAAGAAAATTTGCAGATGTCGTCTAACAACACAGCTATACGCGTAGAGAATATATCCAAGCGTTACCGAATTGGCTCTCAAGAAGAGCGTCATCATACTTTGGTTGGAAGCGCATTAAAACTGGCAATGCAGCCGTTACGTAATGCACGCAATCTGCGGAGATTGACAAAATTTGCGGCAGATGAGATTGAAAGTCCAGATATTGTTTGGGCTCTCAATGATATTTCCTTTGATGTTCAACGCGGTGAAGTTATTGGTATTATCGGTCATAACGGTGCAGGTAAAAGTACAATTCTCAAAATACTATCACGAATCACGTTTCCTACTAACGGTCGTGTAGTAATAAAAGGAAGGGTGGGATCTTTGTTAGAAGTAGGCACTGGATTCCACCCGGAACTTACTGGTCGTGAAAATGTTTATCTGAATGGTACTATCCTGGGAATGAGCAAAACCGAAGTCGATCGCAAATTTGATGAAATTGTAGAATTCTCAGGAGTAGCTAAATTTATTGATACTCCAGTCAAGCGGTATTCTAGTGGTATGAGCGTTCGTCTAGCATTCTCTGTTGCAGCGCACTTAGATCCAGAGATTTTGTTAGTGGATGAGGTACTGTCCGTGGGTGATGCTGGTTTCCAGAGTAAATGTATTGGTAAGATGCAAGATGTGGCTAGTCAAGGACGTACTGTTATATTTGTCAGCCATGTAATGCAGGCCATAAGAAACTTGTGTGATCGTACTATACATATTGATCAAGGTCGAATTATTAATGATGGTCCTACGCAACAGGTTATCAGAAATTATTTGACCGGTGATTCAGAAAATCAGATAGCAGAAAGAGTTTGGGGTGACAAGCATACCCAACCAGGTAATTCAGGATTCAGATTGCTTGGATTACGCATCTTAGATTCAGATAGCAATACAGCGCAAGCTTTTCGAACGTCCGAATCTATCAGAATTCAGATTGAGTTTGAACTTGACAAATTAATACACGAAATTGGAGTTGGTTATGATTTGTTTTCCGCCGATGGTTCTATGGTTTATCGATCATATCATTATGATGATATTCCTGAGCAGTGGCCCGAGATACAACTAGGGTATAACCGTTTAGAATGCGTTATTCCTGCAGGTATGTTGAATGGGGGTAGTTATGTGATACGACTGTGTGTTTTACAGCAAGACATTAAATGGATTCTTAATGGCACTCCCGAACTAAGTTTTGATGTGGAATTTGATCACTCTAGGTCGCCTTTTTTCTTCAAGCTACGTCGTGGAGTGATTGCACCTGTGCTGGAATGGAAGAGGTCTAGTTAGATGTTAGGTTTCACTGTATCTGTATGTGATGGACACTTCAATAAGCAGCCTATATTAATGTACTGCTAGATTTTTTCCTTAATAATTTAGATATGCGAGTTTTCATTTCTGCACCTCATAATAGACCAAGTGGTGGAACCAAGTATCTGAACTTGTTTGCAAATTTGTTCAATGACAAGGGCATAACTAGCTACATGGTGCTACCAAAAGAGCCTACTCAATCAGGGTTTCTCAATCAACCGGCACCAGTGATTGATTCAAGTACGATGTTAGAAATGTGTAGTGATGATGATGTGATTATCGATGGTTGGCAATTGGATGAAATTTATGACAGTACCCGTATTGCTTCTGCACGCCGCAAAATATTTTGGCATCATGGATGTTCGATACCTATAGGAAAAGGTTATAAAGGAGAGTACGTTTATTCTGCTGACTCATGTTATACGGACTACTGGAATGTAAGTGGTGCTTGCTCTGACTATATTGCATCCGAATATGGTGTTGAATCTAGTGTTCTTCAGTTGTTTTCTCCCGACAATCCAGAAGAATTGTATTCGAGATCATTAGATTATAAGGATAGGAAAGGCATATTAGTGTTGTGGGCTAGAGGGGCTTGGAGAATCCTAAAAATGTTGCCGAAGATTAGTGATACCACTGTTACTATCGCGTATCCGGGCTATAGTGAGAACACATGGTACGATTTGTTGCATAGTCATAGATTGTTTATCAGCGTTGACCAAGGAGTGCGTTCCACACCGCTGTGGCAGCGGGCAAAATACAGATTGTTTGGCAAAGAAAATAATTATTGGAAGGTTCCTTCATCACGCCTACTGGGTTTCCCAACCCCTCCATTTGAGGCAGCGCTGTGTGGGTGTGCTGTAGTTGGGGCACCTATGGGGGGAGGTTTAGAATGGATGACTAAAGACAATTGTTATTTGGCTGAAGACTTGAATCTTGGGTCACTCTTAGATCAGGTGAATCTTGCGCTTTCTGCAAATGATCAACAACTAGAAAGTAAGGCACATTCGGCATTTGAGTCTGTGCGAATTTTTGACAGAGAGAAAGCTTGGACAAAACTCTGTAGTTTGTTATCTATATAATCTAGAAAAACAACAATGAACTATCCTTCTATTTCAATAGTAACACCCTGTTACAATCATGCAAAATTTGTTGGGAAGACTATTAGTTCTGTCTTATCTCAGAATTATCCTAACTTGGAGTATTTAGTCATCAATGATGGTAGTACCGATGATAGCGATGCGATCATACAGAAATACAAACATGAATTGCATCATTATGAGACCTGGACTGGTTACCGTACTGGTCCGGCTCCGGCAATAAACAAAGGGTTTTTACTCTCTAGTGGGGACATTATGGGATGGCTAAATAGTGATGATTTGTTAATCCCAAACAGCCTATTTGTAGTTGCAGAGATATTTGCTCAGTTTCCGGAAATTGATTGGTTAACAGGAGTAGCAACAACTATTGATATAGAAGATAGATATATACGTTCCAGAAAATATAACAAAAATTTGTATGATTATCTGATTGGTGATTGGGCAGTCATACAGCAGGAATCTACATTCTGGCGACGGAGTCTCTGGGATGCTGCAGGCGGAGGTCTTGACGAAAATCTATCCATTGCATTCGATTCTGATCTTTGGAGTCGCTTTTTTTTGCATGCACAGCATTTTCATGTCGATTGTCCGTTAGGTGCTTATCGAAAAGTGCCAAGTAGTACAAGCATAAGGAAAGCACAGGATTTCGCCGATGTTACCGATAAATCTATTGGTAAATTGAGAGATAAAGTCCCAAAAAATGTTTTGAGCAAGTGTTTACATTACCGTATTTTCAAATGGATATTACGTACAATTGGAAGTCCACGCTTGACAAATATAATCGGCATCATTTTTGGTCATGCAAGTTTTGCATACAAGTCAATTACGTATATGCCCATGCACTCAAAATGGCGTATTTATTCAGAATGGTGAAATAGTATTGATGGCTTGGCATAATAGATGAGTCGGGATGCTATTTCAGTTGTGATGCCAGCCCGTAATGCATCTTTAACTATTGCTGATGCTATTAATTCTATTTTGCACCAAACTTATTCAAATTTAGAACTTATTATTGTTGACGATAACAGCGAGGACAACACATTTCAAATTGCCAGCATGTTTGCATCAGAAAACGAACACGTAAAAGTATTTGCGATGCCTTTTGATGATCCAGACAGATATAGTATTAATATGTTGAATGTGAATGCTGGATGGACTGCACGCAATTTTGGCATGGAAAGATCCTCAGGGGATTGGATAACTTTTCAGGATGCAGATGATGCATCTTTACTTAATCGGCTTGATGTACAACATGATTTTGCTACAAGGTATCACTCTTCACACGTGTGTATTGATTGGCAAAAGTATGGTTCTGAATATCTAGGAAAGTATCTTGACGTGGATGCGATATTAACTGATTGTACTGAGGAACATCTTGTTATTAATTCAGTTCAGATTCTTGATATTGCTAGAAGGTGCAAGGGCATCATTCCATCTTATTTTGGTTGGATTCATAACCATGTACCACACAGTGTTCGAACATTACGGTTCATTAATAGGCTGTTCTTTGGTGATATCAACACTTCTTATCCAGGTGCTGCCAACAGTCCCATGCTTAAAGCAGAAATTGCTCGGAAAATATTGTTTCGTCCCCTGATGCAGCGTGTTTGGCCTTCGCGACGGGGTCGTGGGGCTGATCGCGATTTCAACTTTAATGTCGCAGAATTTGTAGGTGATAGTATATCGGTTAATCTACCCTTATATTTATGGAGACAGAAAGGTGATAATAATAGTGCTTATCTAAGTCCGCAATATAGACCAGTAGAATCTAAGGGAGTATGATTTTTGTCAGTAAATTGTCTTTTTTTGTTTAGACGCGGTCGGGCACATCAATTGCAAAAATGGACACAAGGAGAAGGTCCGATTGATTTCTTATATGGTTTCCCGTTGTTGGAAAATGATAAGATCGCAAGTGATTTTGCAGAAGGCGATGATCGGTCAAATGATTGGAGAAGGCGTTTATGTTATCCTTTTGAAAGCATAATTAGTAGGACAGTCGGCATAGGATTTTCAATCCATATAGCGATTATTCACTGGAGCAAGATAGTAAAATCTGATGTCGTGGTCTCTACTGTTGACACATGTGGCTTGCCTCTCGCCCTACTAAAATGGCTGAAATTGATAAAAACACCAGTTATTTACATAAGTCAGGGTTTAGCTCATCGATTGCATTCGAGAAGAGGCTCATTAATTGGGCGGGTCACTAAATATATATATTCTCGATTTCTACAATCAATTGAAAGGGTATTAGTGTTGGGAGAAGGCGCTGCATTGCCTGTAATAGAAGAGCTGGATATCAATTCTGATGATGTGTTTGTTCTGCAATTTGGAGTGGATGATCAATTTTGGACACCTCATTTAGTCGAGAAGCACGATGAGTATATTCTTAGTGTTGGTACTGATGCCGCACGTGATTATCCTACTTTATTGAATGCAATTGACAATCAATTTGTAAGAATTATTTCTAGACAAAGAATCCCTGACAATCTGTTAGCTTCAAATGTACAAGTAAGCAGCGAGCATTCCTTTTTAGAACTAAGAAATATTTATCGTGGCGCACGTTTTGTGGTGGTACCACTTCATGATGTTGATCAGCCTTCTGGACAGAGTGTGGCGCTGCAAGCAATGGCTTGTGGGCGCGCCGTAATTATTACTTGTACTCAGGGTCTTTGGGAACCTCAGTATATGCGTCATAAGGAGACATGTTATCTTGTAAATCCAGGAGATGTACAGAATCTAAGGGAGACTATATCTTACTTGTGCGCTAATCCAGAAGAAGTTGAAAAAGTTGGCGCTAATGCACGTGAATTAGTTGAGAGTCGTTATAATGTACGTTCTCTTGCCAGTGATTTGCAGCGACATATTATAGAATTGGCAGCTGAGTGAACTATTTTCATCCTCATACATATCACATGCAAGTGACTAAAGGTTTCAATCGTAGGTTCTGCATACAGCATCTAATTATTGTGCAAATGTGTGATGTTAAAAAATATTTTTAAAGCACCTTCACGATTATCCGCAAGTATTTCGGTATTCCACGATTTTCATCGTCCTCCTTATGGTGGTGGGAACCAGTTTATGTTGGCTTTAACTTCAGAATTTGAGAGGAATGGATATAAAATCGAGAGAAATAAGTTGTCGGATTCCACAGAGGTTTGTCTGTTCAATAGTTTCAATTTTAACTCACGAAAACTTCTTGCTAGTAAACATGTCAGTAGTACTCTAATGATCCACAGAGTTGATGGTCCGGTAGATAAATATAGAGGAGACGAACGAGGTGTGGATAGCGAAATCTGGAAAATTAACCAGACTATAGCTAATGCTACTGTTTTCCAATCGCAATATAGTCTGGATGCTCACATCAAATTGGGTATGCAATTTCGGCGGCCAACGGTGATCAAGAATTCAGTGGACTCAACAATATTTTATCCGTCGAAAAAAGATTTTTCTAGTAAATCGGGTAAGATAAAGCTAATTTCAACTAGTTGGTCTGACAATATAAATAAAGGTGCATCCGTCTACCGATGGTTGGAACAGAATTTAGATTGGGATCGATTTGACTACACTTTTGTAGGTAGATCACCGATTAAGTTTAAGCACATCACTATGATGTCTCCCGTGGATTCTGTCAATCTTGCAGATATATTACGAGAGCATGATATTTTCGTTACTGCCAGTGTACATGATCCATGCTCAAACGCACTGATAGAAGCACTGTCTTGTGGATTGCCTGTAATCGGTGCACGAAGTGGGGGGCATCCCGAGCTTATAGGTAAGGCAGGATATCTATTTGATGATAAGAAGGACATACTCGGTTTAATTGACAATCTAGTTGATAATTACCAACAAGCACAAAATTCTATCAAGATACCAACTTTGTCAAAGGTTGGACATGAATATATGAGAGTAATGGGTTTGAAAACATTGAATGATAATTGAGTTTGCATAATTGTCACTGGTGCTGTCATCAATTAGTCAACTGGAAACAAACTTGAAATTCAATCTAAACATACTCAAAGCATTTTTGCGCAAGATATATGGTGTTAGCCATAAAATGGAGCCTATGCTGTATCGTAGCGAGTTATTTTCAGAGCTAACGTCACTTGTGGGAAATGATTATTTTGAAAAGGGTCGGTTGCTTGAGATTGGACCGAAGGATGGACTAGATAGTTATAGATTGGCGGCGCTTAAGCCAGAAGAATTAGTGTTAGTTGATTTACCTGAGAAACGGTATTCAATAGAAAGATGGCTTCACAAAATTGTGTGCCCATACAAATTTGTTGAAGCCAACATTATGTACATGTCCAGGCAAGATTTTGTGTCTTTGGGTAAATTCGATCTTGTCTGGTGTACTGGAGTGCTGTATCACAATGCGGAGCAGCTGCGGTTTCTTAGAAAGCTATATAACTTGTTAAGTCCAGGTGGATACTTAGTTCTTGAGAGTGCTACTCTTAGAGATTTACGTCACCTTAGAAGCGGTAACTTCGTACAGATTCATTATCCTGACACTTACAATGATACTGGTACGATCACACATTTGCCAACTCGGGGTGCTATTAAAACCTGGCTAAACATGGTGGGCTTCAAAGATATATACGATTCGCATTGTTATAGAGCATCAGATAGAAGGCTATCTCAGCACAGATACGCTTGTATTTGCCAACGGCCTATGACAGATAGTTCAGGTACTTATTACGCTAAATCAGGCTGTAATCCTACCTATATACTTGGCGAAAGCACCTAACATACAAATATTGTACACACCACATATATTGTTAAAATGATATACGCTATACCTAAAGCAGTCAAATATATAGCTATAGGTTTTTTTCTCATGAACTTAATCGGACTTGATAGGAGTCCTATCGTCTGGATGGATGAGGTGACACTAAATGATCCGGCGAAAGAACTAGCGTTGAATGGCAACCTAATTTCATCCGTTTTCTCAGACCGTAATTCTTTTGGAGAAGCATACTATTGGCAGCCACCAGGTCAGCCTTTGCTAATGTCTTTAATCTATCGATTGTTTGGTTTTGGAATATGGCAAACCAGACTTCCTGGTCTATTCTTTGCTTCGGGGATACTAGTAATGTTGTATTTTTTGTCTATGTATCTGTTGCGTAATCATAGTAGTGCTGTCATCGCTATATTGATACTGGGATTAGACCCAAAATTTATTGAGTCGGCTAGGTCTGCTCGCATGGATACTCAGAGTCTTTTACTAGCAATATCAGGTATCTATTTAGTCTTTTCTCTAAGAGCAATCAGGGATAACAATTCGAATACTTACCTGCCATCGATGTTGGTTGCTGGATTGTGTCTTGGGCTTGCTGGAATAACACATCCACTTGCAATAGTTTGGGTGTTATCGTTAGCATTAATCAAGCTGTTATGGAAACATTCTCTACCTACACAAAAATTTGTATGGCTGCTCGTAGCAATAGTTACCCCTCTGTCAATTTGGGTCTTGTCTGCGTTTGGTAGTGGTGAACTAAAATTGTTGGGAGCTCAATTTTTTGATCATGGAGGAAGTAGATTAGCTAGTGGTTCATTGTTTGGTCGTATTTCTGATGAGGTGCTTAGGTATTGGGATGCATATAGATTGGTGCCAGGATTGTTGTTGGTCTACTTTGGTGGCATAGTATGGTTGTTCTACAACCGTCGTAATTTGAGTTATGGATCCGCATGGTTATGTGTTTTAACCATTCTGCCAATACTATTCAATACATTCTTTATGTCTAAAACGGTAGGGTTCTACTATTTATATCCAGTGTCTATGATGGCTTTAGCATCTGGGGCTATGATAAACCACTTGTGGAATAATAAAACTAGAATATTCAGTATACTTTTGCCTAGGGTAGCAGTGAGAGGCGTATTAAGTGCTTTGTTTATTAGTGTTATAGGATTTGGAATTCTCGGTCGCTATGTTGTCTTGGCATACCAGTGGGATC
>CAJWIA010000038.1 GCA_913040765.1 uncultured Anaerolineales bacterium
CATGGGTTTTCCCTTAATGCAGTTCTACAGCCCACTATTTTTTGCTCTGGTGGCCTTAGTGAATTTTGTTATCCCCAATATTTTTGTTGGGATTAAGTTTGTTTTTTTTACAATCCATGTTCTATCTTTGTTTGCAATGTATTTGTATGTGCGCAATCTAACGCATTCTAAATCTGCCGGACTAATTGCTGCTTTCACATATGGATTTGCGTACTATCGGTATCATGTGATTGTGTATGTCAATAAGTTTCCTATGGCCCCCACTTTTCTTTTGTGGCCTCTACAATTGTATTTAGTAGATAGAGTGATATGTGATGAAGGTGGACGCCGATCTGGCATCAGTCTCGCTATTATTACTGCAGTAGGATTGACATGCCACACATTTTTTGGCGGATATAGTGTCATTTTTGCATCCATATATGGTGGTATTAGGTTGTTCAGTATCGCACAAGATAGAGCGCTATTTGGTGTTAGGATGCAGGCTGTTCGTCGTCTTGTACTTTGGTTCGCATTGGGTGTGTTAGCATCGCTAGCATATACTTTACCACCCCTCACTGAGGTCAACTTGACTGTGATACCTGGCTGGTACCCAAATGGATTTATTGCTATACCAGTACTAATGAATACTACTCCTTGGGCAGCAACTTTTACATTTGATGGCAGTCAAGGTTCTGGTTGGGTTTACGGATATATAGGTATTAGTATTGTTGTTCTTGCAATACTGGGAGGAGTAATGTCTTTTGTTAGAGCAAGACTTGCTCTAATTGCTCCCTTGGTTGTTCTAGGATTAGCTCTGTTTTTAGCGCTCGGACCTGTCGCATTTTTTCTTAGTGCACAGGGTCAATATCTTGTTTATGTTGTTGTGATTGGGTCAGCAGGTGTCGGAATATTCGCTGTGGAGCTAAGATACAGGATGTCTTCTGCCAGACCAAGAACTTTAATAAGTAGGAGATTGTTGTCTCAGAGTAGATTATTAATTCCCACATTGATATGTGTACTTGTGGCTGTTGACATGTTTCGATACAACTTGTTTGTCAACTACCTGGTGCCTCCTACACCTAACGGTAGTCCAGTGAATAGGGTAGCAGCTCATGAATGGCTAGCTAGTAATAGGGGAGATAAGACAGGTAGAGTGTTGGACCCATCTCAACCAGAAAATGGATGGCAAATTCCCATGGTGGCTGGCCTCGCTGGATATGAGAATAATGGAAGCTCATCTATTTTTTCCGCAAACTTTATTCGTAATTTGCGTTCCACAAATCCAAATCCTAGTGGAGTAATACAATATAGTGTAGAGGAGCTATTAAGTTCGGCAAGCGATTTGTTATTAATCGCTAATACCGACTGGGTTGTTACTGATCAACCTACATCATTACAGTCATATCCTGGAGCTGTAACAACAGATGATGGCGCTGTCATAATTCCCACTGGTGGCGGCTTGCCTATTATAGCTAGCAAAAAGATTGAAATTGTGGAGCAGCAAGTGCAATTTGTGCCGGTAGCTCGAGAGATGGGTATCAACACAGATAATGGTTCAGCTGCATTTATTCCAATATTGGAAGATGATTTGGTTGAGGAATTCGTTCAATCTAGTCATTCTAATCTTAAGTCGCATGTGAGCGACCATGTAATTGAATCACAGTATGTGCGGATTGATTATTATTTGTCCTCCACGGCTTATTTGCAGCTTAGTCACTCATATTATCCGTACCTACGTGTTATGATAGATGGAATAGAAGTTAGGAAGTTCCCAACAGCTTTTGGTCTTATTGGTATCGTTGCTCCAGAAGGGTCTCATGTTATTGAAATTGAGCCGTATCTGTCCCCTTTTCGTCGAGTAACGTATGGAATCAGTGCGGCTACCTTATTATTGTTAGCTTCACTTTATATACGAAGCTTTCGACGCATAGATACTATGACTTTGTAAGAAAACGGTGACACTCACTTGATTGCATAGGAGAAATATGACTAACAGACTTACTTTTGAAACAGCACAGAATTATCTTGATCAACAGGTGGATGAGCGGTCTGAAGAGATGATGATTATGGAAGATTATGCTCGCTCAACCAAATTTCCCATAATAGGTCCGGTAGCAGGCAATTTTTGTTATCAGATTGCTCGTATGATAGGAGCAACCAGTGTATTTGAAATGGGTTCTGGTTATGGTTATTCTACAGCATGGTTTGCGAGGGCTGTACAGGAAAATGGAGGGGGTGTAGTACATCACGTGGTGTGGGACGTTGAACTCTCCAATAAGGCTAGGTTGCATCTAGAGCGACTTGGTTACGATGACATACTCAAATATCATGTTTCTGAAGCTGTAGAGACACTAGAAAACAATCAGGGTCCCTATGATCTTATTTTCAACGATATAGAAAAAGATGCATACCCATCATCACTTGAAGTTATAGAACGGAGTCTTAAGCCAGGAGGGGTCTTGATTGTTGATAACATGCTGCTGGGTGGTCGAATATTAGACCAAAATGATGAGTCTTCCACTGTAATGGGTGTTAGAGAACTTACCGCACAGATTAATGCAAGTGACAGATGGATCATGTCTATTGTTCCAATTCGAGATGGTCTTTTGCTTGCTTATAGGGTTTCTTAACCTTGTAATACGTGGTGCTATAATTTGTCTGTGTCAGCTTCCCTAAATGTATCTGAATGGGATTCGTTTGTTGCTGGTTTCCGGCAGAAACAGCCTGGAAACAGTGCGTCTACTTCAGGTGCGCATATTCTGCAGACATCTGCTTGGGCTACTCTAAAATGTAACTTTGGTTGGTCGGCAACTAGGATAGTAGCTCGTCAGCAGGGTCGTACAATAGCAGGAGCCCAAATCTTGTTTCGACCATTGCCTCTGGGATTAGGCAATATCGCTTATTTACCTAAGGGGCCTTTGGTGGATTGGTCTGACATTGAACAATGCAAATATATAATGTCGTTATGTGATGAGGTGTGTCGAGCACATCGAGCATTGTTCTTGATTGTCGAACCTGATTTGGCAAACAACGAATTCGCTAATAATGTTTTGAACACACTTGGATTAACTCCTGGAACGCAAACGGTACAGCCACGTAGAACAATTACGATTAGTCTCAAAACGGATCAAACTGATATATTGGCTAAGATGAAGCAGAAAACACGCTATAACATCCGTTTGGCGGAAAGAAGTGGTGTAAAGGTACGTATAGTGACTTCAGAGACTATAGATACTGATTTATTGCAATATCAGGACCTCATTGAAAGCACTGGGGATCGAAGTGGATTTGGTGTGCATTCAGCCAAATACTATAGTGATGCCTATCATTTGTTTGCTCCGACCAAGCGAGTTGCATTACTCATGGCTGAGTATCAGGGCAAACCTCTGGCATCTTTGATGGTTTTTTCATATGGTGGGCGAGCTTGGTATTTTTATGGAGCTTCATCTGGTGAGGAAAGGGAACGGATGCCAGCTTATGCTTTGCAATGGGCTGCGATAATCTGGGCTAAGGAGCATGGGTGTGACAGTTACGATATGTGGGGTGTGCCTGACGAAGAACTGGATTACTTAGAAGCAGAGTTTACTAGCAGAAAAGATGGACTATGGCCAGTATACAGATTCAAGCGTGGATTTGGAGGAGAATTAGAACGCAGTGTAGGGCCTTGGGAGAGAGTTTACTATCCTTGGGCACAACGATTGTATAAGCGTGTACTCGCTGCTCGCTCGGGAGATTACTCGTGATTTACAACACACACTCGGTTAATGGTAGGGAGGAATGGCATAGTATATTATCTGTATTACACGTAAACCAAATATTGCAATCATGGGACTGGGGAGAATTAAAAAGTCGCTATGGTTGGGAATTACAACGTATAGTTTGGCAAGATAGCCAAACTGTTGTAGCTGCTGCACAAATATTGACACGTAGTGAAATACGGTATGGAATAAAAGCTAAAATCATGTATGTTCCTCGAGGTCCAGTGTTGGATTGGAATAATACTATTTTGCGTCAGAATGTGTTGGAAGATTTGCGCAGGATGGCTATTAGGGAAAAGGCTCTTTTCATAAAAATTGACCCGTATCTTCCCGTGGGTTACGGTGTGGAAGCTCATCAAGATGAAAAACCTGATGGTGTTGGACTTGAACTGGCAGATGAACTTACTCAGAGCGGGTGGAAAGAGTCAAACCAACAGATTCAATTTCGGAACACTATGGTGCTTGACTTGACTACAGAAGAGTCTGAATTGTTATTGTCGTTTAGTCAGAAGACTCGTTACAACATTCGTTTAGCCAGTAGAAAAGGTCTAGAAGTGCGTGATGGAACATCCGCAGACCTTAACTTGTTGTACGGTTTATATGAATCCACAGCCGTACGAAATGGCTTCGCAATTAGACCACGCAAATATTATATAGATGTTTGGCAATCCTTTATGGAGGCAGGTATGGCGCAACCTTTGGTTGTTACCATAGATGATGAGGTGATTGCAGCTGTTGTCATGTCTGTATTTGGAGGGTGTGCAACTTATATGTATGGGATGTCAAGCGGACAACATACTGAGAAAATGCCAAACTACTTGCTACAATGGGAATCAATTGTCAGAGCTAAAGCATCTGGATGTACCAGCTATGATTTCTGGGGTGTTCCGGAAGTTTTCGTTGACAGTGATCCATTATGGGGAGTGTGGCGTTTCAAATCTGGTTTCAAAGGAGATGTTGTGCGGACCTTAGGTGCATGGGACTTTTCTTGTAAAAGATTTGGTTATTGGTTGTATGCCAATGTAATGCCAAGTCTGTTGAGGATTATGCAAATGCGAGGCAGCTAATTTATATTAGCTTACTGTACTATTTTTGCAACTATCAATTTAGACAGGTCTCCAGGCCGTGAATATTCTAACACTGGGAGTAAGTTCAGGCCCAGGGCATCAATTGATCCATTGTCTTTCGGAATGTCAACAATTAATAGGTTGTCAGTAGTAGCTGTGTTACTCAGGTCAATCATAAATTTATCTGGTGGTTTCCATAGTGGCGTGACACTAGATTCTGGTGATAGATAAGCTGCTAAACGTTGTTGACCTCCAAGGTCCAATGTTACCAAAGTTATGTCGTCATTATTGTTGTCATAATAATGAGCAATATCACGGAATCCGTATCCAGATGGCCAGCCGGTAATGTATTCCCATTGATCACGTTCAGGAAGAACTAGCTTGTCGGGCTCTGTCCATGTCGTCCACATAAATTGGGCGCTTTGATATGTAAATATGAGGCTAATGGTTAGCACTATTGCTTTTATGTTGCTATTCCATGACCGTAATTTTAGCCAGATACTGGCTATGCCTATGGACATCAATACTATTAGGTGGGGTACATGCGGTAGGGCGAACCGTGCTTCTAAAAATCCAGGGTTGCTCTTGGCTATTAGGGATAGTAAACCAATGAGGGTGGGTATAGCGATATATGAGCTAAGTCTCGTTTTTTGCCATATTGCAATCACTATAGCGAGTAGGCCAGGCCACCATAACCAGGGAGTGAAAAGTGTAGTGAAGTATCGCCATACAATAGGAGTGGAGAATCTTACTTGAGTCAACATTTCAGATATATCATTTGTAGTCTTTTTAAGTAGCAAATCCAAGCCCATGTCGGAGTGTCCTACGAATTTGAGTATTGCTACAACCGGTAGTAATAATAGGGCTCCGACCATGTAGGAATGCAATGCTGCTCTTAGTTGTGTGCTCCGTGCGTGTCCTAGCGTCAGTCCAGCTATTATAGGAATAGGTAAGAAAATAAGATATGTTATTTTGGATACCATCCCAGCTGCGAGCGTTAAACCAACGAGGAATTTAAGTTTGTTTTGGTGAGGTGCAACAGCTAATTGAGCACTTGACCACAATAACAACATTGTAAAAGTCGCTGCGTATGGGTCAGGCAGCTGCATTCTCTCAAAAAATAGTGCATATGGTACTAATATATATATGAAACCGGCAATTATTCCTGCTTCTTTGGAATGGAAACGCTGTGCAAAGGCCAGTATGGCCGAGAATCCAATAGTAGTTATAAATACAGTAGCTGCGCGGGATATCCAAACACTGCCGTTGAACGGCCAGAACATAGAAGCCCAAATCACATTAAATAAGCGTCCGTCAGAGGCAGCATGAAAAGGCTGCCATTCCCATACGAGCCGAGCCCACCATATATGGGCTGCTTCGTCTAGAAATATAGGCAGCTCGTCAAGGTTGCGGAGTCTGGTCCACCAATATATCCAGATCGTAATTAGATATGTGAATCTGGGCTTTAGTTTGACTACCATTCACTTAATATTCCTGCTAGCAAAGCTGTACGTGCCGCCATGCTGGAAAGTGTTAGTGACTCGTTGTTGGTGTGGGCACCATCTCCCTGAGGTCCTAGACCATCAAGAATTGGTATTCCATAGGGTGCAATTATATTTGCATCTGAGCCACCACCTGTACTGCCTTCCTCTAGAGAAATACCTATTGTTTCACCAATTTCAGAGGCTCTTTGGAATGCTTCTGCGATTTCAGGAGTTCTTGGCATAGGGTCGCGTTCTAGCCCACCAGTGATATGTATTTCCCCACCCGGAATACATGGCTTTAAGTTCTTAACTGATTTGATCATTCGTTCAGCTTCCGAAGGTGTAGGTACTCGCATATCTACGGTAATACGACATTTATCAGGCACTACGTTTGTGCGTGTGCCACCTGTGATTTTACCTACACTGATTGTGCTTCCTGACGCGTAATCGGTTAGTTTTTGCAGGATAATTATTTGGTGTGCCATCTCTTCAATGGCATTGATACCATCCTCATGAGCTGCACCAGAATGTGAAGCCTTGCCTTTAGCTATAACATCAAATCTTGCTACGCCTTTTCTAGCGGTTTTTAGTTCTCCATCAGGTAGTGCAGGTTCCATACAAAGCACTAAATCAGCGTTCTGGCCAAGTGACTCAATCAATGGTCTTGATGATTCTGAGCCTACTTCTTCGTCTGATGTCAGTAGTAGAGTGATCGGGGATGCAGGCCAACGATCATTATTCCGTAGTGTCTGTAATGCAAATATTACCTGAGTGATACTTGCTTTCATATCAAGGATGCCAGGCCCATACATTTTCCCATCACTTACTCTTATAGGATTGTTTGATAGCATACCTAGAGCATGTACTGTATCGAAATGGCAAAGTAACAGAAATCCTCTGTCGGTATCGCCATTAATGTCCGGCCAACTTGCTACAATGTTGTCCCCAGCCAATGTTTGGCTTTCAATCTTTATTTCGGGATTGAGGGGCGCGAGCATTTCTACTAGTCTCTTGCCTAACCGATCAAGAGATGACTTATTGGTTGAAGGGGATTCCATTTCTACTATCTCACGCAATGTTGCTTGCATTTGCGGTAGTTGATTTTCAAACATTTGTACTGGAAGGGGATTAGTCATTGGCTATATCCTTTATTCTAATATTTGCTTAGAGCTACATAGATGAAGTCTCTGCATTCTAACCTAGCCTACTATAGCTCGTTAGAATGATCGTGTGACATATTCTGTCGAGTCTGTATTTGACTTTGGTTGGATAAAATTCATAGTTGACGATAGTATATACCTGTTATAAACTTTTTTGTCACGTTATTTTTTACAATGTATTGGAGCTTCTATGTGTTTGCTGTGGTACATGACTTGTAAAGAGCAAATACTCTGATAGGATTAACGGGAAAATGAATAAACTAAACCGGAAATTTTCTTCTATACGCAATCTCCTATTTACACTTTATGTTGTCTTTAGCATATTGGTAACTGCTTGTGGTGCTGATGCTCCGGCCCCATCTGAAGAAACCACTGAGTCAGTAACGGAACCCACTGAAGTTTCAGTAGAGGTTGAGCCGACCAAGGTGGTTGATCCCGTAGCTGAGCCTACATCTGTTGTTACAAGCACGGACAAGGAAGAGATAGTCGAAGAAGCTGCTCCAGTGGTAGAGACTGTTGCCGAAGTACTTCTGACTGTGTTGACCGGTCGAGTTGACTATATGCTCCCTGGTACTGAAGAGTGGCAGCAGGCACTTGGTGAGGAGATACCTTTAGACATAGGTACGCAACTTCGTGCATACCAGCTTTCCTCTGCGCGTTTGGATTTATTAGATGGATCCAAAGTCCTTATGAAACCTGTATCTCAATTAGGTATGACGACTTACATTCATGAGCCTGAAACACCGGTTACACAAGCCTATGTGGACATTCCTGAGGGTGAGGCTGCTTTTGATGTTAATGGTCCTTTGGCTGGTGCAGATTCGTCATTTTTGGTCAAAATGCCTACAGGAGTGTTTTCTGTAAATCCAGAGGCGGAGGAAATTGAAGAGTCTGTTCCCGAAACACCAGAAGAGCAGCCAGAACCTGAGGCTGCGGAAGCTGCTACGGAGAACCCCGTAACTGCAGCCACAGAGGAAGAGCTCAATTTAGCTGATATAACGCTGAATGTGCTTTCCGGTCGGGTGGATTTCCTGTTGCCAGGATCGGATGATTGGCAGTTGGCAGATGGAGAGGCTTTTAGTGTTGATCTAGGTACTGAGATTAGAACATATCAGCTATCTATGGCGCGTTTGGATCTGGCAGACGGATCAAAGATTATGATGAAGCCGACTTCGAAGGTGTCGGTCACCAGTTATTTGCATGAACCAGCAACTCCAGTGACACAAGCTTACGTTTCGGTTCCAGAAGGTGAGGCTGCTTTTGATGTTAATGGTCCGTTAGCAGGAGCCGATTCAACATTTATGGTTGAAATGCCTACAGGTGTTTTCTCTGTCACGGGTACTTCCTTCGTAGTAAGTGCAGGAAATACTGATCAACCTGCTCAAATCAATCTTTTGGAAGGTACAGTAGTAGCCGGTGCAACGACGCAAAACGCGGAGACTGGCGAGCTTGAAGCTATGTTCTTCGAGATGGAAGCAGGGGAAGATGGAGCTGCTATGAATTTTATGTCTTCCGAGCAAGCTGCTGAAATTGTAGTTGAGAGTGGTCAGGATGCTGATATACAACAGCAGGTGGCTGCTATGAGCGTTGTCACTGCACAGGGAAGCGATGGTATTGAAGTAGCTGCCGAGTCTGGACTTGCAGCAGCAGTTGAGCAAGGTCTGGAAAGTGGTACGGTGGGGGTACTATCTCAGGAACAAATTGAATCTGTAGAGACTGCTGCTGAAGAAGGTGCTTTGTCTGAAGCGGCCCCAGTAGTAATTGCAGCCGAGGAATTGGCGGAAGCTTTGGCAACTGGACCCGGCGAAGACAGTGTTTTGGCAGGTACTGGTGTTGAGATTAAGACTGCTGTCGAGGCACTTACCGGCGATGGTACTGCTGCTCGGGAGGGCGCTATTGATGGCGCATTGCAGAGTTTTGAGGATGCGTTTGAAGGACCACAACCTACTGTAGTTACAGATGCAGAAGGTAATACAGTGCAGATCATGCCTCCTGAAATAACTATCAATCCAGACGGAACGGCCAGTGTGGAACCGGGTCAATTAGTAGATGAGAATGGTGATCCGTTAAGTTCAGAGGCTTTAACAGTAGTAGCTGAAAGTAATGTCACAGTGGTTGATCCTATATCTGGTGAGGTTACTGAACTGGGTATAACAGATGCGTTGGCTTTGCCAACTGCTGATCCACTTGCTGCAGCAGATGAGCGTGGCGATTCGTTAGGAGCCGAACTTTTTGAAGGCCCACAACAGGAAGTTCCGGAGACCGGTCAAGTAATGTTCGTAGCTGGGAGTACAGGAGTAAACCTGTTGCAGGGCGAGGGTGTTGCCAGTGGTCTTGGTGTAGATGCTGTTACCGGTGAGTTGGTGCCTTTTGTTATGGAGGTAGAAGCCGGTGCGAATGGGACAGTCATTGAGATACCACCGGTGGAACAGCTCCCTACTGAGTTAAAGGAAGAAGGAACTGTAAGTAATCTACTTGATGTACTTGGGGTTGTTGCTGCTAGCGGTAAGAAGGTTTTGAGATCCGTGCAGGAAAATGGCCTATTTCAGACTGCTGGTGAATTGTTGGACAGTGAAAAAGCGTCTGGATTATTAGGCTCCAAGGCGACTGAAGTGACCGATGTTTTAGCAGGCACTTCCGAAATTATAGGTGACAACGTAAAGACACTGGATTCCAAGACGTTGCGGACTTTGTCCTCGGCTGGACTAGCGGATGTATCGTTGGGAGCAGTGGGTATGGGTACCAAGAAG
>CAJWIA010000039.1 GCA_913040765.1 uncultured Anaerolineales bacterium
GAAGTCACTAGATCATCTGTGCGACGTGAACGCATGGGCCACATAACACTAGCTGCTCCTGTTGCGCATGTATGGTACGCCAGAAGAGTGCCTTCATATATGGGGTTGCTATTAGACGTGTCTAGAAAAGATTTAGATAGAGTTCTGTATTTCGCACAATATGTAGTTACATACGTAGACGAAGATGCTAGAGAAAAAGCTATTAACCGTCTCGAAGAAGATGACGAAAACGTTGAAGACGAAGAGAAACAACAACTCGCAGAAGTAAAAGCAAAAATTGCAGCTGCCAAGCAATATCGTGACACTAGAGCAGAAAAATTCCAAGCCCGTATAGACAAGATCAACACAAGCTACGAGAATAATCTTGGAAAAAAACTAGAACCATTGATGCGTGAAGCACAAGACTTACAGCAAATAATCGATGACGAACGTGGTAATCCAGCTAAATTGGCGTTAAGGTTGCGAACTGCCAGCACTACAATAGTGGCAAGAGGTGAAACAATCGAATCTAGCCACTTGACTACGCTAAACGATGCCGTGCAGACTCGTCTGCAAGCGATTGAAGCCAAAATGAAAGAGGCGCGTGACAATAAGCTAGCAGATGTGTTGATGGGCATAGAAACTACCAATGCAGAAGCAGAAGATGAAATTGTACGTCAAGAGACGGAATTAGAGGATTTAATTGAAAATCAGCAACAACGGATTGCTGAAGATCGAGAGAAACTTGTTGGTCTTAAGCAAATGATGTTCTTATCAGAGGCACAGTATAGAGACTTAAAGCAAAAATGGGGTCAGGTATTCCGTGCTGGCATGGGCGCCGAAGCACTTTATGAAATACTGTGCGATATGAATTTAGATGAATTGCTCGAAGAACTTTGGATAGAAATACGTACTACTAAGAGTCAACAACGGAAGAAGAAAGCTACCAAAAGACTCAAAGTTGTCGATGCAATGAATAATTCTAAGAATAGACCTGAATGGATGATACTTACAGAGCTGCCTGTTATACCACCTGACCTTCGACCTATGGTACAGCTTGATGGAGGACGTTTCGCTACATCTGATCTTAATGACCTATATCGCAGAGTAATCAATCGAAACAACCGATTAAAAAGACTCCTCGATCTTCATGCGCCTGACGTAATCATTAGAAACGAGAAACGTATGCTACAAGAAGCGGTGGACTCCCTGATTGACAATGCCCAAAGGGGTAAAGCTCTTAGCAGGAGAGGTCGTCGCGAGCTAAAATCACTCAGTGACATGTTGAAAGGTAAGAAAGGTCGTTTTAGGCGCAATTTACTAGGCAAAAGAGTTGATTACTCTGGCAGATCTGTAATTGTAGTTGGCCCAAAACTAAAATTAAATCAATGTGGGCTACCTAAGGTGATGGCTCTTGAACTCTACAAACCATTTGTTATGGCAAAACTTGTAGAATATCAACATGCTAGCAATGTGAAGAGTGCCAAACGCATCATAGAGCTGGGTAAACCAGAGGTATGGGAAGTGTTAGAGGAAGTCATCCAGAATCGTCCAGTACTTCTCAACCGCGCACCCACCCTACACAGACTGGGCATTCAAGCCTTTGAACCTGTTTTAGTAGAAGGTAAAGCAATACAGATCCATCCTCTAGTATGTTCAGCATTTAATGCTGATTTTGACGGAGATCAAATGGCAGTACATGTACCACTCTCTCCAAGAGCAGTTGAGGAAGCCTACGACCTAATGCTCGCATCAAGAAATTTACTCAAACCTGCGGATGGTGAACCAATAGTAGGACCCTCCAAAGACATGGTATTGGGCGTATATTACATGACGATGGAAAGAGATGGCAAAAAAGGGGAAGGACGGACTTTTGCTAATATTGATGAGGTTGAACTTGCTCATGCGCTTGGTCAGCTTGATCTGCATGCAAAAATCAAGCTTTCCATTAAAACCCACTTTGATGACGATAATACGCGTTACGAAGAAGAAGATGCGCGCCGAAGAATAATAGACACTACAGTGGGTCGAGCCTTATTCAATCGTATATTACCGAACAAAATGCAGTACGTAAACATGCTGCTTGATAAAACAACTTTGCAAGACCTAGTAAGTCGATGCTACGCAATTATAGGACAAGACGAAACCACCGAAGTAGTCGACCAAATAAAAAACCTTGGCTTTCGTTATGCTACCAAATCCGGTACAACCATTGCTGTAGCTGATATCACCGTACCAAAAGCGAAAGCTACAATCATTAGTCGCAGCGAAGAGGAAGTAGCTGGTTTAGAAAAGCAATACCAGCGCGGCTTACTTACCGAGCAGGAGCAAACTGATCGTACGATCCAGATATGGCAAGCTGCACGTAAAGAGTTGGAGCAGGAAGTCAAAGACGGACTTGATCCCGATGGTAATCTCAGAGTAATGGCAATGTCTGGGGCTACAAAAGGTGGATTTACACCAATAGCACAACTGGCTGGAATGAGAGGGTTAATGGCAGATCCAGCTGGGAGAATCATCCCCCTTCCAATTAGATCTAACTTCCGAGAAGGATTACGAGCACTTGAGTATTTCATATCTACTCATGGAGCAAGAAAAGGTTTGGCTGACACAGCCCTTAGAACTGCTGATGCTGGATATCTAACGCGAAGACTATGCGACGTGGCTCAGGATGTAATAATCAATGGCAATGACTGTGAAACCGAAGACGGACTTTGGATTAGAAGAAAAGATGATGTGGCAGGTCAGGAATTCCATGAACGAATACAAGGAAGACTAGCAGGAGAAAATATAGTTCACCCCAGCACAGGAGAAGTGATAGCAGCAAGGAACGAAGAAATCTCGGATGAAATAGCATTAATCGTGCAGGATCTGGCTATTGATGAAATTTTCGTTCGGTCACCATTAAATTGTCATTTGGACCGAGGTATATGTGCTATGTGTTATGGGCGCGATCTCGGGCGCGGAAAATTAGTAGAAATAGGAACAGCAGTCGGAATTATTTCTGCTCAATCCATTGGAGAGCCAGGCACCCAACTTACCCTGAGAACGTTCCATACAGGCGGTGTAGCACATGGTGGAGATATTACTAGTGGTCTGCCAAGAGTAGAAGAAATCTTTGAAGCCAGGAAAAAACCAAAGGGCGAAGCAGTAGTGACTGAAATTGATGGAAAATGTGAAGTTATCCGAAATGAGGATGGAAAAGTGTCTATTCGCATCATCAACAGTCAGCTATTAACAGATGAATATACTATACCTAAAGGCTGGGCCATTAAAGTAGAAGATGCCGATGAAATCACAGCAGGTTCGGCAATAGCTACCAGAGGTGATAACACAACAACAGCGGAGAATGAAGGTAGAGTCCACCGCAATGATAGATCTATATTAGTATCTCGGGACCACTATGAAGAAGAAACATATGATCTGCCAACTAGTGCCCGTATATTAGTGGTTGAAGGGCAAAAAGTTCGTGCTGGAGATAGTCTAACCGAAGGGTCGCAGAATCCTCACCGGATTCTTCGAATATTGGGCAGAGAAGCTTGTCAACTTTATTTGCTAACTGAAGTACAGCAAGTTTACAGATCACAAGGGCAAAATATTCATGACAAACACTTCGAAGTTATAATAAGAAAAATGCTTTTACGAACCCAGATCGTCCGTGCTGGTGAAAGCCAACTACTACCAGGAGAATTCGTAGACAGGTATTCTCTACAGGAAATTAATGAGCAGTTACTAGCGGAAGACAAGGAGACAGCAGCAGGAGTGCCAATGTTACTTGGTATTACTAAGGCTTCTTTAGCTACTGACTCATTCCTATCTGCGTCATCGTTCCAACACACTATACGTGTTCTAGCAGGAGCCGCAATCGAATCCAAAATAGATCCTCTGACAGGACTCAAGGAAAACGTAATAATTGGAAAACTTATACCTGCAGGAACAGGATATCAAACCCATCAGCCTTTACCAGAAGCAATAGAAGATACATCTGTCCTAGAAGACAATCTTGAAAATATTATCTTGAGCGATGCTGATTTCGATGTAAAAGAAATACCAACCTAAATGTTCCAAAGGCTAAATATAATGCTGTCAATATATTCACAGATAGTACGTTGAGTGCTTATATCAGTGCTGTCTGTGAATTCTATATTAGTTTAATTGTCAAGTATAATCCTTACGGAGCAGCTCTGTGCCTTTTACTGAATTAGGACTTCAACAAACCCTAGCAACTAGATTGCTCAATCTAGGGTACATGCGTCCAGCCTCAGCCCATACCAAAACTATCCCAGCCATTCTAAACGGAACCAGCCTATTCGTTGGAAGCCCATCAGGAGCCGGATTCACAGAATCGGCTATGATTTCAATCATCAACCTATCTACAACACAAGCACAATCAAGACGGGCATACATAATATTATCGGCAAGTGACGACCACAAACATATCTATGAGCAAAGGTTGAAACTGTTGATGGGTGATGAAATCCAAATTGACATTATAACTAACCTGGAGAGATTTGCTGCACCTACAACTCAAGCAACCATATTGATAAGTACACCTCAAGAATTTCATAATTACTTGGAGCAGTCTTCTACAAATAGAGAGCTATCATACACACTACTACTCACTGAAACTGATGAGATGGTTGCACGTGGCGCCAAACCCCAATTACTTGCATTGAGTGACTACCTCTCCAAAGAATGTCAGATAATCATTTGCACTAGCAAAATCACTAAATCAGTAAAATCTATTAGCAGGTCTTTGCAGTACAAACCTAAATGGCTCACATTAGGTCCGAACAACAAGGAGCCACGAAATATAGCTCATCAAGCATGGCCTGTGCCTAAAACTATGAAAGACCAATTGCTATTGAAGCTGTCCAGCAAACTACATAATGCAAAAGCCATAATCATAGTTAATGATCAGCAATATGCCACAAAACTCGCAAGACGAATGCGGACGAGAAAATTAAAGGCCGCTGCTGTCAGAGCTGTTGATGCATTAGAAACCTATTCTCGCTTCGAATCAAATGACATACAAATGCTGATATTACCAGATCAATTGAACCGATCTATTTCTCTTGAGGGTGTCACGCATATAATTCACTATCATCTTCCTGATAATCCACAAGACTATTTGACAGCATCAATAATAGCGCCTGGTGCAATACATATGTCTATAATTTCACCTAACGACGAGGAACGGTTAATTGAAATTGAAGACGTACTGAAACGTCCTTTATCACGCAACATACTTACCAATTTTGACTATACAGACAAATTTAGTAAGTCAAAACATGAAACCACCACAAGAAAGAAGAAAAGACGTAAAGGTAAACAACAAACCAAATTTGAGTGGGATCCTGATATTCCACGTACTTGGGGAGACCAAAACGCAATTCGAGCAAATCCCGAGAAAACTCCATTAGAAGAATGGTCGCCCAGTCCACTACCCTCAGTTTGGTTAGATAAGAATCTCCGTAAAAATACCAAGAGTGGATCAGCCAAAAACCGACCTAGTCGTCGTGACAAGCAATACAGGAGAAATCATAACGGAAATAAGTTCTCCCGCACTACAAAGCAATAACGACAATTCTGTTATATCCTGCAGGAAATTAAGAAACGCGCATAGTCCGTTTAAGCAAATATCTAGAAGGAGTAGATAGTATGGAAATAGGCCATATCAAACCAATAGATATCGACGAAGAGATGCAAGCATCATATCTTTCGTATGCAATGAGCGTTATCATCGCTAGAGCTATACCTGATGCTCGCGACGGACTTAAACCAGTACATAGACGTATATTGTATGCAATGCATGACATGGGTATTGGCCCACAATCTGGTCACAAAAAGTCAGCCAGAATTGTAGGTGAAGTGCTCGGGAAATATCATCCACATGGAGACCAAGCTGTATATGATGCAATGGCTCGTATGACCCAAAACTTCTCTATGCGTTCTATGCTTTTGGATGGACAAGGTAATTTTGGGTCTATGGATGGTGACACTCCAGCCGCTATGCGTTATACAGAAGCGCGACTACACCCAATATCTACTCAGCTCCTCACTGATATACAAAAACATACTGTTGATTTCATTGACAATTTTGACGACACGTTACAGGAACCAACGGTTTTGCCAGCAGCATTTCCAAATTTGATGGTCAATGGCAGTACCGGTATAGCAGTAGGGATGTCCACATCAATACCACCACATAACCTCTCTGAAGTATGCGGTGCACTAGAACTGATGTTAGAAAACTGGACAAACTTAGATAAAATACAGGTGCAAGACCTTATGCACCACATCAAAGGTCCTGACTTTCCAACCGGTGGGCTAGTTATCACATATGCGCAAGAAGATAGCTTAGCTAGTGCCTATGGGTCAGGTAGAGGAAAAATTACTGTACGGGCTCGTATCCATGTGGAAGAATTAAC
Source organism: uncultured Anaerolineales bacterium (assembly GCA_913040765.1). Taxonomy (GTDB): domain Bacteria; phylum Chloroflexota; class Anaerolineae; order Anaerolineales; family UBA11657; genus UBA11657. The sequence goes on from CAJWIA010000039.1 coordinate 6,411, forward strand.
TCGTGGACGTCAACGCCTAATCGTTACCGAATTGCCCTATCAAACCAATAAAGCGTCATTAATAAGTCGAATTGCTGGGCTTGCGCGCGATAACCGTATAACTGGAATTACTGATCTCAGGGACGAATCTGATCGACAGGGAATGCGAATAGTCATCGACCTAAGCAAATCAGCAGAACCTGACACAACATTGCAACAATTGTTCAAACTCACTCCATTGCAAACAACTTTTAGCATAATTTTGTTGGCACTTGTCAATGGCGAACCAAGACTCTTAACTCTCAAACAAGCATTACGTGTGTTCTTAGAACACCGAATAGAAGTGGTGCGGAGGCGATCGCAATTCGACCTTAAACAAGCAAAAGATAGAGCACATATCGTATCTGGTTTATTAACCGCACTCGACAATATAGATGCAGTCATAACGCTAATACGCAAATCTAAAGATGTACCCGCTGCACGTAAAGCACTTATGAGACAGCATGACCTAAGTAATACACAAGCTAATTCAATCCTTGACATGCCACTAAGACAATTAGCACAACTACAACGAAACATGCTGAAAGATGAGTATAAAGATCTAATGAGAAGCATTGAAGAACTGCAATCTCTATTGCGATCACAAACAAAAGTGCGCGAAATGGTAGTATCAGAACTAAGAAAAGTCAGTGATAAATACTCGGACAATCGCCGTACCCACATAATTAATTCTAGCGATAGTCAACAAAGATCTACTGCTAACATTATTGTTCCCAATGAAGACTCATGGATTGTACTTACTCAACTAGGGACATTAGCTCGCATCAATAATTCACGTAGACCCTCTCTTGCTGGATCTGTGCCGCTGTCAATCTTACGAGCCAACACACGGAATGTACTATATCTAATTGCTAATGATGGAACTGCTTCTGCAATAACTGTAGGATCAATTCCCATCGCATCCAATCCAAATCTAGGAGTTCCAATTGACTCAATCAGTGCTATAACGAACAACACTAGTATTGTAACAGCTCTCTCCATTGATCCTTCAACTACTGGCAAGTCAGATGATCACACGTCACTATTGCTAGCAACTGATAAAGGTGGGGTGAAGAGACTGCTAACAAAGAATTTACCAGGACCATCAGCATCAGTATTTAGATTAATAAAACTGAGCGGTACTGATAGGCTAGTATCTGCATGTTGGGCAACATCCTCACAAAATGTTCTGATGTACACATCCGCAGGAAAAGGAATACGTTTTGACTGCAATAAGGTTCGTACAACCGGACTCTCGGCTGGAAATGTTCAGGGAATACGTATGAGTGACAAAGACGACCAGATGATTACATGTCTAACAGGGAGCGAAAACACAGAAATATGCCTAGTCTCACAAAATGGCAAGGCAAAACGCATCACCGTTTCTCAATTCCCTCTTCAAGGTCGAGGTGGAAGCGGAGTACAAGCATGCAAACTAGACACAGGACAAAGATTGTCAGGTGCAGTGCAAGCGATTTCTGACACAGAAATAGTTGTAGTTACATCAAAGAAAAAATCCCAGGCACTCAAAGTATCAGACGTGCCATTGCTTGGTAGATCAGCCGCTGGTTCCCACATATTGGATTTACGCGACAAAGAGAAAGTAACCAGGGTGATACTCTGTCAGCAAAGTCTGCATACCCAAACTAACAAATCGACCGGAAAGAAGCATAGCACAAAAAACAATAAGCCTAGCTCGACAAAAAATAAATCAAATACTCCCAAAAACACGGTGGGTCACGATAAAGGTGCTAACAAGTCGTCGAAAGACCTCAACAACAAGCAGATACCTTTGTTTAAAGTACCAAAACAATAGAACTCTAATCTAAGTTGTCTGAGATTTAGGTCTCTACTACAGACCAGCTATTATCATAGTACAATCATTATAATGAAAGACCAGGCTGAGATTACTCTATCTAACATTAGAACCGCTCTTGATAGCGAAAACATTGCATTAGCAAGACAACTGTTGAACAAGCTACACCCAGCAGACCAAGCAGATGCCATAAGTGACCGTCCACTTCAAGAGCAAACCGAAATGATACCCACATTAAGTGTGAATCATGCTGCTGATGTTCTAGAGCATTTGGATGAAGACGAAGCAGCAGAAATTGCTGCCAAATTGCCCCTCGAAACACTAGCCCATTTATTGGATGAAATGGAACCTGATGAAGCCGCGGACATACTATTAGATTTGTACGAGGAACGCGCATCGGCTGTAATGGCTAAAATGTCTTCAATTGATAACATACGGCCCTTACTAGAGCATGATGATGATACTGCAGGCGGACGTATGACCACACAAGTTCCAGTATTAGATCGTGGGATGACAGCAAGCCATGCTATTGCATATCTACGCAACTCAAAACCAGATTCTGAAGTTCATTACTATCTGTATGTGACTGATAAAGCGGGGAAACTGCTCGGCATACTAGGACTGAGAGAACTCATTACAGCCAAACCATCTACCAACATAGAAACCATAATGAATTCCGATGTCATTAGCGCATCTGTTGACGATGACCAAGAAGAATGTGCCAAATTAATGTCTCACTACAACTTAATGACACTCCCTATCACAAATAAAAGTAACCATCTAATGGGAGTGATTACCTATGATGACCTTGTAGAAGTTATAGAAGACGAAGCTACCGAAGATATTTATGCTTTAGCAAATCTAGCAGCCGATAGTGATTTGGATGTGTTCAGTCCTGTACGCATGATGATTACCCGACGCCTGCCCTGGCTTTATGTAAATCTTGGTACTGCCTTTCTAGCGGCCTTTGTCATCAGCCGGTTCGAAGCTACCATAGCAAAAATAGCAGTGCTTGCAGTATTTCAATCAGTAGTAGCAGGCTTAGGTGGAAATGCAGCTACACAGGCACTAGCTATAATGGTACGTGGACTAGCACTTAAACAACTAGAGTTTCGTCATGTGTGGAAAGCCCTAGGTAGAGAGCTAATTATAGGAATGTTGCATGGATTAGCGATAGGGCTGGCTGTAGCCGGTATAGTATATCTGTGGAGAGGTAACCCTTTGCTCGGACTGATAATAGGATTAGCTACATTCGGCAATCTCGTGGTAGCAGGAGTAACGGGCACAATAGTTCCATTGACACTAAAATATTTCCGCCAGGATCCTGCACTTTCCTCAAGCACACTGGTCACGGGAATAACTGACATTATTGGGTTCGCGCTATTTCTAGGACTTGCTACATTATACCTACCCTATCTATGACACATACTAAGATTTTCTCACCGGCCATGTTATGTCTATTACTATAATTGTTAATCCATACGCTAACAGATGGAAATGTGGCCAGCAGATTGACACAATAGACAAATGGATGAAAACCTCCAGTTTGGAATATCGCATACTGACAACTAATCAAAAAGGTCACGCAAAACAA
>CAJWIA010000040.1 GCA_913040765.1 uncultured Anaerolineales bacterium
TACCTCCATCCTTTTGAATACTTGCCCATCCATAGGACGACGGATCTATATTTTCCTCTAATAGAAATCTACGCATATACTCCAAATGCAATTTTTCACAACCATGCTCCAAAACCAAACTATCTCTAATGAGTGGATGGCAAAGATAGCCTTTCAATATATTCAATAAAATTTTCTCGGAGTGCCCACTTGAAACTCCACATCCTTCTGTATGCGGCAACGTCACATATTTAGATTGCAGCTCATGTCCTACACAATTAAGATTTAATCTTTTCGCGGCCATATTTGCTACCTGGCCAGCACACAGGCTCGTAGGTAAGATTAGACTGCATTGTCGATTAGATGGGTTACCTACCACTCCCTTCATCTTGGCAAACAGCTTATCCATTATAAGATGATTTCGGACAGACAATGCTTGGCCATCTAATCCTAAGGTCTGTTGCTCCATATATGTCTCTTGTTCCGGCTTGCTTCCCCAATCTCTCCAAATCTGGACCTGACTATGACCCGCCTTTTCCCCAACCGTTTCCTGTCCAGATGCCACTTTCTGGACCAGTGCATATGTTAGCTTTGACTCTTCATCGATGCTAGAATTTTCCAATATCCTTCCAGCATTAACATCCATCTCAGCTGATAGCTTGTTATATACAGCGGATGTAGTTATGACCTTTACTGTGGGAACAAAAGGAAAATTGGTGACAGAACCATTGCCCGTTACAAACATAATCAAATTACATCCAGATGCGACTTGTCCTGTAACACTCTCGATATCATTACCCGGACTGTCCATAAAATATGCGCCCGGATCAGTCATACGTTCCGAGTATGGAACCACATGTTCGAGCGGCAAATCATAAGGCCGTTTCATAGCTGCCCCTAATGACTTGATTGTAATGTTGTATAGTCCTCGCATTAGGTTTCCATGTGACGGATTCCCCTCTGCGGAATGACCATGTTCGCCTACCCAATCTTTGAAATGTTCAACTCTTTCCATAAAAGCGTTGCCTATCTCAGAATTTGCAACTTGGTTTAGTACATATGATTCTGCACCAATTAATTCTGGAGTTTCACTAAAATTGATAGATCCCCCATGAGAAATAAGTTTGCTAGCTACCCTCGCCATCAACGGATTACCCGTAATTCCTGAAAACGCGTCCGAACCTCCACATTGCAGAGCTATTTTAAGCTCGCTCACATCATGAGCAGATCTCGCTGCACTATTAGCGCCAACAATCCAATTGTGAACAATTTGTACACCCTGCTCTATAGATTGACTAGGATCACCATCCATTATTACCGTCTGGTTAGTAACTGGCACTATGTCGTCATGATGACTTTGAAGATAATTAATAATGTTAGTACTCTGTACTTTTGCACCAGAATGATCAACCAGCAAAACTGCAGCAAGGTTCGGATGTAAAAGGAACCCAGCCAATGTACTTAGTACTATGTCTGTATTACTTGCGTTAGCTCTAGCTCCTTCTGTATGTTCAACACATACAATCCCATTGAGATTATCAAGCACATCTGCCAAATGCTCCACCCTTTGCGTAATAAGCCGAGCACAGCTTGCTGCCAAGGAAGATGTAGCCACCACAGCAATATAATTTCTCGTACCAATCCCTCTATCGCCATCACGCTGATATCCCATAAATTTAGGCGCGCTTTTTGAGTCAATAATACGCTGCGGATTAGCAATACAAATAGAATCAGAACTGTACTTGGGACTATAATCTACAAAGTTTTCTGTAATACCGGTAGTAGTTATGCGACCAGATACCTCTATAGCATCAACACTAGCTTTGTTATAAACAGCTTCACCTGTTTGGATATCACAATTTGCCACACCAAAGACATTACCCCAAGACAGCAGATTATCTCCACATTCGATATCTTCAACTGCTATTCTAAATCCTACCGGAACATCCGAGTTAAGTCTTATGGATGTTCCAAATTGCGTAGTACCAGAATCACCCACAGTTCCGTCTTGTGTGGCTATAGCTACGTTATCACTAGGATGTGGTAAGTAAAGTAACATAAGTACCAGGCTCTATTCCATGAGTATTTGTAGTCTTTTCTAGGTTATTTCAACAACACCCTTTATTAACTCCGTCGAGTCACACCATACTGGAAGTGTTTTCACTAGGGAATTCCAATTCGCACGCTCACTGATCCAATGGCTAGTACCTATTATCCCATCCTCCATCAGTGTTATTAGATCAGTAAAGTCATGTGGAAGAGCATTTCTGCTAGCCATTAGGGTGAGTTCATTCCTATGAAAATACTCATCATTTATCACTATATTTTCTCTATTGAATCCTACTAGAATTATCTTGCCACCACTTGCTGCATAATCAAAGCTAGACTCCATCGATTTTGTGTTGCCTGTAGCATCAAACACTGCAGTAGGCATTTCACCACTTGAAACACTTGTCCTTTCCTTTGCCATCACAACTGGATCCACAAAACTATTTTGGATCCCAAAATGTTTTTTTGCAAATTGTACTCTTTTATCATTTACGTCTAGAACCGAGACCTGAGCACCAACTAAATTTACACTCTGTATAACACTCAATCCAATTGGACCCGCGCCTACAACCAGAACCACATCATTCTTGGTTATTCCTGAGCGTTTTACTGCATGATATCCTATAGCTAGAGTCTCAATAAGAGCCAATTGTTCATAATCCAATTTAGATGAGCGATGCAATTTGTTAGATGGGACAACAAACTGTTCACAAAGCCCACCATCAATGTGTACGCCTAGCACTTTCAATCTAGTGCAATGGTTAGTGTGACCTCGCCGGCATGAATAACAAAGGTTACCATCTTGTTCGTTGCAACCTATATATGGTTCCACAGCGCAAGCATCACCAGGAACAAGATGGGTGACATCTGATCCCACTGCTAAAACTTCCACCCCTAATTCATGACCGATAACTAAAGGATAATTGATGAAAGGCTGTTTCCCTCTATATGCATGATAATCAGTTCCACATATTCCTACAACACGTGGCCTAACAAGTACGCTAGTGGTGTCGAGCAGATTGTTCTTTGGAATATCTTTATATACAATTTGATTGGGCGCCTCTAATACTATTGCTTTCATTTTTGTTACCTCTATATGATGTCCCGCAAAAGCTCTGACAATATTGGGGGTTTCTTATCGTTCTGCTCAATATATTCGTGGTAAGTGGGCAACAACCTCCTACGGAGTTTTGTTTCATGCATTAATGCAATATCCGAAAGCTTGTGTTCTATGAACGGGTTGTACAATCGACTCAAGGTGGTATCCACAAATTCCAAAGCATCACTTGCCCTATCAGAAATAGTAGGTGCAACTTCACTATACAATAAATCTCTGAGCCATTGTAATCTTACTGGATCGTCTAAGACTTCTCGGACTGTAGAGTCATTTTCTGACAACAAGGTTTGAACGAGTGCAGTATGAGCTCCATTTAATATACGTAGTTTACACAATGTTACCTGCGACAGATTGTCGCATGACTTAATAGCGTCATGCTGAAATGGCAATCCGCCTTTGTTACTTGATTCAACTGCCCAAAGAGCATATGGTTCAGTCATTACGTCTAAAGTTTCAGTTTCCACACCGTTATGTTGATTTGATGGAGAAGCCACAATTCGGTCTACAAGAGTGTTCAGCCAAACTACATCTTCTCTAATCCATTCAAGACAATCATCTTCGACACCCCAAACTTTGGCCTGATCAATCACCATGTTAAGCAGTGTATTACCGTTATTTTCAATAAGTTCGCATGGCGCCACGGTAACATCACTTAGATCAGCATTGTACCGACTTATCAAAACCGCAAGTAACTTTGCAGGAAATGACTTAGGGCAGGTTGTCATATCCACGCTGGTTTTGTCTAAAACATAACCAGCTTCAGTAGCATTTGAGGTAATTACAATAGATTCTGCTGTACAGCACACATCTAATACCTCCAACCAGTCATGTTCAGCGCTAAGAGCATTCCCTATAGATTTTACTTCTATATCGTCCTGTATTTCATCATCACCGGAAAATCCACGTATATAAGCCACATACCTACAATTCTGCAACCGAAACTGTGTGACGCGCTCAGTCCCAGTTGATTGCACCACTGTAATCGGGCAAACTTCTATCCCATCGTCTATTGCCTGCTGGGCAAACAAATCAACAAACCCTCTCAGAAATTTTCCGCTACCGAACTGTAATATTTGCGTCTTATTCTTTGTCATAAAGATAACTAATAAACTATATTAATATACAAAACCATGTTAATCGGCAAACTAACTTTCATACAATAAAATCAATATCAAAATATCGACCAATAAATCAATGATCCAAAAAGGCATCTATCGTTTAGTGTCTTAATACGATCCATATGCAAGAATATTTGTTTAAATAATACTCATATTCTATAAAATTTTTCAGCATTCTTTTGGAAAATACAATCTAATTCGGATGAACTAAGATGGGAAAGACAATCCAATAATGCCTCAAACCAACCTTGATAAGTAGTAGCAAGAGTCGCCACTGGCCAATCTCCACCAAACATCACTCTGTCAATCCCAAAAGATTCTAAGGCATGCTCAATATAAGGAACAAATTCAGCAGTGGTCCATGATGCTCGGTCTGCCTCAGTTGCCATACCAGAAAGTTTGCAAGATATGTTTGGGTGCGCCGACAAATCAGATATATGACCTTTCCATGCATGCAACTTTTTATTCTTAATGTCTGGTTTACCCAAATGATCTAAAACGAAATTTACACTAGGACATCTGTCTACAAGCTCTACAACATCCGGTAGTTGTGTATGGTTTACACAAACATCGAAAGTAAATCCGAATTTCTCCAGATTTAGCACTCCTTCTACAAATTCTTTGTGAGTTCCAAAACCGTCGGCCTCTGACTGTAAAATTCGTCGCACACCGCGAACAAGCTCTATACCCGCTAACCTATCCAGAGTAGATTCAAGTAGCGTATTATTCTCTATCGGTGCAAATGCAACTATTCCAGCAATTCGAGTTTCAACAGCAGCTAACTCAGTTACCCACTTAACTTCATCTAATCCCTGTGACGGTAGACAATCAGCCTGCACAAATATCAACTTGTCAATATGACAATCTGTAGTTTCTTGTAATAAATCCGAAGGCAAATAAGTACGCCTGATAGAGGGTTCCTCCAACAACCACTTATATTCCAACAGTTCTATATCCCAAAAGTGAACATGGGAATCAACTATCTTTACATCATTAACCATTGTCACTATACGTACTCTTGGACAACTTAGTAATTATGTCAGGATGTTTAGAAGCAATGTTATGATCTTCAAGCGGGTCAGTCTTCAAATCGAAAAGTAAGTTTTCCTCTTTACTGTCTAGTACCAGTTTATATCTTCCATCAAATGCAAGACTCCAGTCTCTGAATTCACTAATTAACACCTCTCTGTGTTCGGTGCATTTGCCATCCAAAAGTGGGAGCAATGAAATAGAATCCATATCGTCAAGTTGCGAACAACCTGCAAAATCGAGAAAAGTTGCCGTAAGATCATGGAGACTCACCAAGGCATTACTACGCAAACCTCCATAGGAACTAAATGGATCTCTAACAATTAATGGTATTCTTACTGCGGGATCGCGCCAAGTGCCTTTGCCCCATTTACCATGATCCCCTAGCATGTCCCCGTGATCACTGGCATACACAATTACTGTATTGTCATATTCTCCTCTATTTTTTACTTTTTCCACAAATCTACCAGTCAATCGGTCAATATTCTCAATCATTGCTGCATAGTTTCGCCTAGCTCTTCCTGTATTTTCTTTAGCTGGCATGAAGGGATTGTGTGGTTGTGGTATGACCATATTATTGCACTTGGATCGCATTGTTTCCGTAATATCCATAGGAGCATGTGGTCCAACAAAGTTGACTACCATATGCCACGGTCTGTCAGTCGGCGCTCTATCAAGCAAATCTAGTCCCCGTTCAGCAACCCAGTTATCACAATAGGCATGATCCGGAAGAGCAGTAGTATATGCATTCGAATGTGCTTGACGGTTCTCATGCTCACTAAGGTGGGTTTCCAAAACACCTTGCTGTTGTAGATATGATAGGTATGGACCCATCGGTTTGCCGTGAAATTTGAAGCTATTCACACCATCTATCTTGCCTTCGCAGTCAATACCCGCAGAGAAACCCCATTCATTGATTAATCGAGAACCATCTGATCCCCAGTGCAAATTGCTCGGTGATATATCCTTGTGAAGATCAAACTTACCCACTCCTGCAGTAAAATATCCCTTCGCACGTAGTGTTTGGTAATAAGTTGGAATACTAAGAGGATAATTGAACTCGTTACTTTTTACTCCACAGTTACGATAACTTCTGCCTGATGCAAGACAAGCACGGGCTGGTCCACACATAGGTGATGGTGTATATGCCTGATTAAAGGCCATACCCTCACCTGCTAACATATCGATATTAGGTGTATTTACCGGACCAGAAAAACACCCGAGCCAGTCAAAACGGTGCTGGTCAGGTAAAAGGAAAAGAATATTTGGATGATTACTTTTCATCTATAACTCTCAATCCATGCAAATAATCGAATAATTATTTCAGTACTCGAGATACTACAGAACATGTTCTCCTAATCCTTCTTGTTCCATGCACAAGAAGGATTATCATTCATATGATCACAATTTGTCTACGCTGTCGGAAATCCATTCTCTCTCAACCATGATCCGATTTTACGTAGAGTTGTGACATCTTCTGGATGAATTGAACCATCTCCAAGAGGACCCGTATTAAGCAGTAAGTTTGCACGTAATTTAGCTGCGTCTCTTAGCCAGTCCTGAACGTAGACGCTATCCCTATGCTTACCATCATCAGCACGGCAGTATCCCCACACACGTGGTTGCATCGTTGTATTAATCTCAAGAGGAATAGGCATAGGTCGATCCCATTCTCTCTCAGGTGTACAGAAATCTTCCGTCCCTAGGAGTTGTTGCTTGTAGGAAACTAGAGTATGTTTCTGCAGTTCGTGAATCCGTTTATAGAGTTCGTCGGTTTTGAAAAGATGTAATTTGTCAGGCCGCGACAATGGTACCGCAATTCCATCAAGCCAAATACCTGCAATCGGACCATAGTTTGACAACAATTCAGTAATTTGGTTTGTTACAAATTCAAGATAAATATCCAAATTGTGATTTTCACCGTACATGTAACTTAATTCGGGTGGATCATAATCTGGTCTAGCCCTAGCACCCCAATCTTCATTGTTGGGAGCGTGCGGATGACGCCAATCCCTACCATGAGAATAATACAGGAAAAGACCAAGACCTTTCCTAGCACATTCTCGTGCCATTTCACCAACCAAGTCACGTTGTGCTGGAGAATTAACACTGTTGAAATCTGAAAATTGAGTCTCAAAAAGACAAAAACCATCATGATGACGTGTAGTAATATTCACATATTTCATCTGTGATTCGAGCGCCAGATCAGTAATTGCATCGGCATCAAATTTAGATGCATCAAATTGCGTCATCAATTTTTCATACTCTTGCACCGGAATACAATCTCGCAGCTGCATCCATTCGTGTGTACCTACTATTGAATACAGACCATAGTGGATAAACAATCCAAACCTAGCATTTCTAAACCAGTCAATTGATGCCTGTCGAGGATTGGACAGATATATCTCTTCAAAATCACGGAGATATGTAGGAATTACTTGACTTAATTCTGAAGAGCTCATAACAATTCGCTGTTGTTTTCTTCAGCTATAGGATCGGAAAAAGACGTCTGCAATTCATTCATCTTTAGCTCCATAGAGGATATCAACGGATGGTCTTTTCCATTATCTATAAGATTGTCAATTTCCAGAGGATCGGATAACAAGTCGAACATTTGCTTGATAATCTCATCACCCAGATAGTACTGAATCAATTTATAACGATTGTCACGAATACTACGATGCTTGTTTTTATAGGCTGAGAACACAGTATTACGATGAGAATCTCCGTTTATTACAGTACTCCAAAATGATTTACCTTCAAATGAGGATGGAATAGGCATACCAAGCATGTCACACAATGTTGGCGCTAAATCATAAAGATAACAGAATGCATCTGACTGGACATTAGTAGGTACTTGAGGTCCTCTCATAAGAAACGGAACTTTGATACTGTGCTCGTAAAGATTTTGCTTCCCTAACAATCCGTGCTGACCTACTGCCAAACCATGATCTGCTGTGTAAACAACCAAAGTATTACCTGAAACACCAGTTTCATCAAGAGTATTTAGGATTTTGCCAATTGCACTATCCAAATGTGAAATCATTCCATAATAATCTGCAAGATGTTGTTTTATTGATTCGTCTGTTCTCGGATAATTTGCTAACAATTCATCACGTACATCCATTTCGCCATTATCAAACGGATGCTGAGATAGAAAATTTTCAGGAAGTTCAATATCTTTCGGATTGTAAGCAAATTCCCTGGGAGGTGTGCGGGGGTCGTGCGGAGCGGTAAATGCGACATAAAGACAAAAAGGTTCCTGACCTGAATATTGGTGTAAGAATTCAACCGCAGCTTGTGCAAAAATATCGGTAGAAAATCCTTGTCCAACACGTGCATTCTCCTCAGGAAATTTCCCACTAGGGTCGTAATCGTGTACAGGAACTGCATAGTGATCTGACATACCTCCAAAAAAGGTTTCCGCTCCGTCAGCAAAACATCTAGAGAACGATTCCCGCTCGTTATGCCATTTTCCAATACCATACGTATGATATCCTGATTCTCTAAGCATCTGAGGCCACAATGACCAATCTCCTAGATCAGGCTCATCAATTCTCCACAAGGTACGGCCAGTAAGCATCATGCCTCGACTGGGCATACAAACAGCACCCACTGTTGATCCCATAATGTACATATTGGCCAGAGATGTGCCTTCATGAACCAAACTATCTAGATTAGGTGTATCCACTTGAGTATCCCCAAGTGCATTGATTGCACTGTGTCTATGGTCATCGGCAATCAAGAAAACAATATTAGGCTTACTGTTCTCAGTACTGGTCATTTTACAGAACCAATCATCATACCTTTGATGAAATACTTCTGGACAAATGGATAGACAACAAGAATCGGAAAAGCTGCCACAACTATCAGAGCATATTTGAGGAGCTCCTGCAATCCCATTAACTTATAATATTCATGTAGATCTATGTCGCCCATTTCCACCTCCTGGAGCACCAAAATCTCTCGCAAGATTATCTGCAGCGGATGCAATCCATAATCACGCAAGTAGATCAGAGCATCAAAATACGTGTTCCAGTGTTGTACAGCATAAAACAAGGCAATGACTGCTATGATCGGTTTGGACAATGGCAGCACGATACTAATCAGATATCTAATATCACTGCATCCGTCAATCTGAGCTGCATCATGTATTTCAGTGGGAATAGTGGTCCGCAGATAAGTGATGGTAATCAGTAAGTTCCAGATAGCAATAGATTTAGGCAAAATCATGACCCATCTTGTATCAAGCAATCCAAGTTTCTGTAAGTTAAGGTAAGTGGGTATCAGACCACCATGAAACAACATTGTGAAAAGAAATAGGAACGTAAAGAATTTTCGTCCTGGAAGATTCGCTCTAGCAAGCGGATAAGCGGCCAAGAAGGTCATAATGACGTTCAATAGGGTGCCAAAGACACTATAAAACAGTGAATTACCTAAGCCCACCCAGACACGCTTGTAGTTGAATACAGCTTCGTATCCAGCAAGACTAAAATCAACTGGCCACAACAATACATGACCAGACATTACAGCAACTGTCG
>CAJWIA010000041.1 GCA_913040765.1 uncultured Anaerolineales bacterium
AATTGCAGTTTACCGTTGCTGATAATACATTTCCCATCTAGTTCAACGGTAGGATTGAGCACCATGCCGTCAAGATGGATATTGCTAGTTATATTACCGCCCAGAACATGATTATCACCAATTGCGATATGAACAGAACCCTCTAGTTTCTTGTCTTCAGCGAGATTGCCAACAAGACGGGCTTTAGGGTTAGTGCCAATTGCAAATTCGGCTATATTGTTTGCGTCTTTGTCAGACTGATCAATCAACTGTTCCAACATTTGTGCTGATTGGCCACCTTCTATTGATGCTACTCTTCCTTTGACGATTGTTAAATGAATGGGTTCGTCGAGCAAACCTATTCCATCCATAGAATGTTCGATTACCAGATTTCCCTCTGTTGTTTCCTCTGCTGGACTAATGGCTGTTTCTCCGTCTGGCATGGCAGCAAATGTGCCGGGACCTTTTACAATGCCATCCAATATGTGAGGAGTCCGATTGTCGATACTCATGACTAGATCTGTGCCAGCATCGGTGCTGATATGAGCTTGCTTGGCTTGTCCCATACATTCTGCTACTTTCTGGCAAGTGATAGCAATATCTTTGTAATTTGCGTTAATAGCTCCATAAAGCATTAGGTCTTTTGTGATTCCTCTCAGCACTAATATTCTGCTGCCAGATTGCATAGCATCTCTGGTAGCATCAGTGTGTGTCATAGCATGCGTCACTACTTGAAAAACCACATCAGATTTCATCATGGCGCCACTGATAATATTTGATACTTCGCTACCATGTTGTTGGCGAGGAGCCATTACCACCAGTATAGGGTCACTGTTATATTCAGTTGCTACATCTCTAAAAACATTTGCCAATGGCAATCGTTCAGTATCGGTAACGACACAAACACTTTCACCATTTTGGAGATGCATACTTTCCGACATTAGTCTGTTTACTACTTCATAAAGTTTTGGATCATTCATTGTGGTTATTTTACATCCTTGTTGTTGAGTTGCTCATAACAGATTGTGGAATTGACAATTTGCTTGTGCCCTAATCACGAGCATATTGCCTTAGTTGTTTTTTGCCTCTGTCAACTATTTTGTGTGCCCGTTTCTCAGCTTCATACAAGATTTGTTCTTCGTCAAGAGTCTTTAGTTCTCGATTCCGCATCAACCAATTTCCATTCACCATAACATCGCAAACATCGCTACCTTTTACACAATGAACAATGTTGGCGACAATATTGTGGACTGGTCTGAGGTGCGGAGCATTCATATCTATTAATATTAAATCAGCTGGAGCACCAACTTTTAGCATACCATGGTCTGACATACCCACTGCTTTTGCTCCAGCTTGAGTAGCCATACGTAACGCAGTATCTCCTGACACCATAGCTGGGTCAACCGTCTGATATTTGTGAATAAGGGCAGTTTGTCTAATAACAGCGAACATATCCATATCCGCATTAGATCCAGGTCCATCTGTTCCTAAAGAGATTTGCACACCAGCATCAACACACTTTTGTATAGAAGGAAAAGGCATAGCCAGTTTCATGTAGGTAATGGGACAGTGAGGAACTATAACATTCTTGTTCACAAGTATTTCAATGTCTTTATCATCCACATGTAGTGTGTGCGCTGCAATGGTAACGTCTGGTAGATCGAAAACACCGAGTTTATCCAGATGCTGGACTGGACTCAAGTTGTATCGTGCAATGGACTGATCTACTTGTTCCTTTGTTTCCGCAACATGTAGATGAATACCCTTTCCTAGCTCATGGGCAAGTTCCACGGTTTTACGAAGAAAATCATCCGGGCATAAATATGGTGAATGTGGCCCAATATATGTTTTGATTTTACCCTTTGAAGTTTCATCAAGTTCTTTTATCCAATCTATAGTTTCATCAAGTCCTGATCCCACTTCAGTATCTTCTCCCATGCCAAATACAGTCCATGTTAGAGCTGCCTTAAGACCACTTTCTTGCACCGCGTCAGCTACACGATGCATATAAAAATATTTGTCATTATAGGCAACTGTACCTGAGCGAATCATTTCAGCTGCAGCTAGAGCGGCAGCCCAATACACATCATCGGGTGTAATCCCACTTTCAGCAATCCAGATGGCTTCGAGCCACTCAACAAACGGAAGATCTTCGGCCCATCCTCTCACCATATTCATTGGGCTGTGGCAATGGGAATTTACTAGTCCGGGCATAGCTACTTTATTTGTGCAATCGACTGCAGTGCTGGCGAATTGATCGTTTGCGGAATTGCCTATTTCCGTTATGACGCCATTTTCGACTACTAATGTAACGTTTCTGTGAATAGTCCCTTTTTCATCAAGTGTTATTACATCAATATTGCTAAGAGATGTTCTATTAGTCATAAGTATGAACCTAACATCTGTATTACTGTTTAGCTGCTTCTAGCTTTTTGCAGTCAATGAGATAACTCTCTGCAATAGCAGCATACATTGCAACTGTGTTGGCGAGACTGTCGATTTCAATCCATTCATTAGCTGCATGTGCATTACCACCTGTTGGTCCAAAACCACACAAAGTGGGGATACCCGAGTTGATTAGCATATAACCTTCATTGGCAGGACCAGCTCCAACAGCCTCCCATTTTCTGTCAGTTGCTCTTTGTGCTACATCAACAGCTATAGATACTAAGGGATGATCATCTTCTAAAGCTACTGCTGGTAAACTGTTTTTTACTTTCAGTTCTACCTTGAGTCCGGGCCGTATTTTCATTTCATGATCCACCAACAAATTTATTTGCTCTAGAACAATGTTGGGATCCTGACCTGGCAACAATCTGATATCTACAATTGCTGCAGCATTGGCTGGTACCACACTCTCAAACTCACCACCTTTGAATATAGTTCCTGGAGTTACAACATTGCGCAGATTGCCAAATGCTGGATGAGGTGGTGCATCGATAGCTGTTGCTTCAAGCTTGAGCAAAATAGCTGCCAATCCAGTGACTGCATTCGTACCTTCTATGCCATCATTCCATTCTTGGCCACCCGTATGTACTGATTTACCAGTTGTTGCTATCTCCAATCTCAGTAGACCGCGGTGTCCAATACAGACTACATCGCTAGCATACGTATATATTGCTCCTTTAGCTTGAAGCAGGTTGTTGTCCAGAAGATACCGTACTCCAATATTACTTGTGGCACCAGATTCTTCATCGGCAACCGCAGCCAAAGTTATCTTAATATTCTGATTGTCAATAAGACCCAAATCTTTCATCATGGAAATAGTGTATAGGGCACAGGCTGCTCCAGCTTTGTTGTCAGCTGTACCACGACCGTAAATTCGACTGTCGCGCTTGGTAGGTTTGAAAGGAGGAGATGACCAGGCTTTCTCTGTTCCGGCAGCTACAGTGTCCATGTGAGCAACGAATAGGAATTCAAATGGCCCTTCACCATGACTTATCAAAACGTTGGGCCTGTTCTTATTTGAAGCTTCCACTTGTGATTGGAGATTAAGTTTATGTGCTTCTTCTGCTATACGAATCGCAATATCTTCCTCATTGTTTTCCCCATTGACTGACTTTATAGAAACCAGTTCGTCCAGAAAACTTACTATATTATCTTCTAGGGATTGGGCAGATGACTGCAGCTCTCTAAGCGATGTTGGCATTTTTCAAGAAAGTGCTCTTTCTACTATCTGCAGGAATTGCTCTGTAGATATCTCAGTAATCAAATTTGCGTTTGGTGTTTTGCCGCTAATGCCCATCCAATCTACCATTGATTGGCCACGAGACAGGCCAGCTGCAGTTTCAACTGTGACGTATCTCTGCTCAGATCTTGTGATAACATCTGAGTTAAGAACCACTGCTATTGCTATAGGGTCTGGAGCCCAAAATACTCTTGCTCCAGTAGAGTCTTCTACGCTATAACCTACCTCTTTGCTTACTATCAAGTTTTCTATGCGGGCCAGTGTTTTTCGGGAAATCTTTTCAAAAAATCTAGCTCGCTTTGAATCTATAGCAAACAATCTGGTGAGGTTGTTTGCGTCAATTGGGTAAGCTAGACTGATCTCCCAGTCAATAATTGTAGCCATTGGCCATCTAGACAGTACCATTCGCGCTGCTTCGGGATCACGATAGAAGTTATATTCTGCGGTGTAATTACTCGTGTTTCCTTGTGCTCTTATGGCTCCACCCATTATGGTTAAGCTACGATATTTTTCTGGTAAGCTAGGATCTAGCATTAGCGCCACAGCTATGTTTGTTAGTGGACCTAGTGCTACAAGGTCCAGTGTTCCTGTGTTTTGGTTTGCATAAGAGCATATCGCTGTAGCTGCGTGACCATTTTCAGGCTTAATCGATGCTGGTGGAATATCAGCGTCACCAATGCAGTCGCCAAGTCCATCGTTACCGTGAAAACCAGCTGCATCTTCAACTGGATTATCTAGCAGTGAATCACCACAACCTACGTATATTGGTGCATCTATATCTAATATCTCAACCAATTTACATGCATTTTCAGTAGTGTGTTCTAGACCTACGTTGCCAGCAACAGTAGTGATAGCTTTTATTTGTGTGTCAGGATGTGCGCTGGCCATCATAATTGCTAGAGCATCGTCGACACCAGGATCTGTATCAATTAGTAAGGTTTTCATTAGGTTTCTCCTGTATTAGGTGTCATGTCGATCATAGTTCTTTCTTGTGTACTAGACACGTTACCGGAATAATTTGAATATCTGGTCTGCTGCTCGGTTGTTTTTATCTTGATTGTTCATAGAAGCAAGGTATGCAAGTACTTCCTCTGTACCTGGTAATTTGGTGCCAGCACCCCATACTGTGGTGGCAAGTGCGCCAAGTATATTGGCAAGCATACCAGTTGCTTTGATATCCATTTTGGAGAGCCACCCCAAAATTATCCCAGCTGTGAATGTGTCTCCCGCCCCAGTTGTATCAATAGTTTTCACTTTATAGGGTGGTAGAGTTATGCATTCGTCTGCATTAGCCAAGACACACCCTTTGCCACTCAGTTTTACCGCTACTAGTTCTGGTCCCTGGGAGAGGATTTCCTGAGCTATAGTGTGAGGATCACTGTGGTCAACCAAATAACAGGCCTCTTCATATCCTAAAATACATATCTTGAGTTTAGGTATTACTGCACGGATATCTGAGGTGCTGTCAAACACCGGTCTAATGCTAGTGTCCATACTGATAGGAATATTATTTGATTGCGCAACCTCTATAGCATCAAGTAATGCGGATCGATTCGAGGGACGAGTTAAAGGATGTCCAGTAACCTGTAGCACATCTGTGCTAGATATTAGATGAAGCGGGAATTTATGTGGGGTGTCCCAAATATTGGCACCCCATGCATTGAAAAAAGTTCGTTCTCCTCCTTTGCTTACTGCAGCAAAATTAAATCCTGTTTTTACTCCTGGTAGTACGGATACTCCTGATATGTCCACTCCGGTTTTCCTAAAGGCTTCAGCTACTAAATTTCCCCAGTTGTCGTCTCCAATACAACCTATGAGCTTAGCATTTACGCCGAGCTTAGATAATGCGATTGCAGTGTTGCCTACAACTCCACCAGTTTCAACACTATATGAGGGAGCCCCCGCATCATCTCCCTCTTGAGGAAATGCATCTATAGGCATCGTGACGTCTACATTTATAGGTCCTATCAGACACACACTTGCGGGTACGCGAAGTTTGGGTGTCATGTACTGGTATTACCTCTTGCAGCCTCACAGAAATCGGCAATGCGGACCATATCTTTACGTACTTTGTCCCCTTCAATATTAGTAGAAGTGTTGCTGTCTACTCCCCATGGTTGTACTGTCTGTATTGCCTCGAGTACATTGTCACTAGAGAGGCCCCCAGCTAAGATCACAGGACATTTGACCCTTTCGACTATTTTCTTGCTGACATTCCAATCGTGGGTTTTTCCAGTGGCGCCTACTCCAGGTAATCCAGTAACTTTTGTATCGAGCAAGAGATAGTCGCATGTGGTGGAGAATGCTTCAGCAAGATCGATGCTATTATTACCTTCGACTGGCAGTGCCTTCATTAGCTGTGGTTGTGGGCCGAGCCTAATCCGTAAATCGCCCATGGCTTGTACATCCAAATCAAAAGGATCAGTTGATACGTGTACTATGTCGGGTTTCACGAATTGTGCCATCGCCACGATTTCTTCTATGTCAGTAGACATAGTTAATGCAACAGAAGTACTAATCCCACTTACGGCATTTACAATGCTAGCAGATGTTTCCAGACTAAGTTCACCATGCACCTTGCCGTAATCTCCAGCTACGAATCCAATCTGATCCACACCTAGATTTGCAGCGGTGATTGCATCCTTAGCGTTTGAGAAAGCATAAATTTGAATAATCATGAATAATTGTATTGTCAGTATTTACTTATGTATTATACTTGTGCTCCAGAATTTGCTTATCGATTGTTATCTGAAATTGTTCTCTTACCAACGTCAAATTTAAGTTTGTGTGTGAGTGAAAAGTTGGAGTAGAGATAATCAGCATGTTATAAGTACAACAATTGCACAAACGTTCGTTGGCGGATATCTCACCAAACCAATCGAAATGTTATCACAGTCAATAATTGTACAAAGGAGTATTTAAAGTGGGCACTAAGATTATTATGGATGTAGATACAGGTACAGATGATGCGGTAGCTATTATGACAGCAGCATTATCTCCTGACATTGATTTGTTAGGTATCACCACAGTTAATGGCAACTGTCCAGTAGAGATATGTACAGAGAATACTCTCAGGGTTGTTGACCATATAGGTGGAAAAACTCCGGTCTATCATGGTTGTAGCTTACCTTTGTCTGCTACTTTAACTCCTGGTAGAAAACCAAACATACCTGCTATAGAACCACACTCGATACATGGTCATTATCTCGACTTACCTGCTGCCAGTTCAGAAAAGCAAGGTGTTACTGCAGTTGAGTGGCTGATTAATACTTACCTGGAGTCGGATGGCGATATAAGCTTGGTGCCAGTGGGTCCACTAACAAATATTGCGATGGCGATACGACAGGCGCCTGAAATACTGGACAAGATCCCAGAGATAGTAATCATGGGTGGAGGGCATCATGTTGCAAATTGCACTTCATCTGCGGAATTTAACATCTGGGTCGATCCTGAAGCAGCCCGCGTTGTCATGAATTGTGGTCGTCCGATTAGATTGGTAACACTTGATGCAACACATGAAGCATTGTTTACTCTGGAAACATGTGACGCTTTGAAAAAAATAGGCACTCCCGCCGCAATTTGTGCTGCCGCTTTTGCTGAGGTTCGTATTTCTGCTTACGATAAGGTGCAACCGATGGCATCGGCTGGAAGTGCTCCTATCCATGATGCCTTGGCAGTCTGTGCGATTATTAAGCCCGAAGTAATATCGACCGTATATGCACATGTAGATGTAGAGACTATGGGAGAGTTAACGGATGGTCGTACAGTAGTTGATATAGATCGATCTGGCGACCGAGGTCGGCGACCTCCAAATGCACATGTTGCATTACATGCAGACGAAGAGCTGTTTGTTGAAATGATGTTAGATATTTTATCTAATGAGATCTAAATATCCACGTTTATGTTTATTGCGAATCTATATAGATTTACAAAAGTAAGTTTTGGAGGCAATGTTGTATTATGAGTAATAAAGATAAGAATAGTAGGGTGCGTGTCAGAGGTGAAAGCCAGATTAACCCCGGCATATTTACTGGCAAGAAATTGGTGTATGGGATGATACATCTGCTGCCACTTCCAGGAACTCCATTTTATGAGTCTGGCAATGTAGAAAAGTCACTTGAAAAAGCTATTGCTGATGTAAAAGCACTAATTGCCGGAGGTGCTGATGGTTGTGTTGTTCAGACTATTGACCAAATCTACCCAGTGGGTCAAGATGTGGATCCTGCTAGACTCGCTGCGTTTGCCATCATAGTGAAAGCAGTAAAAGAGCACAGTCATAAAGATTTTCACGTAGGTGTACAAATCCTATGGAACGCATTGGAGGCATCTTTAGCTGTAGCAAAAACATGTGGAGGCGTGTTTGTTCGGTCTAATGCGCTTGTAGGATCTACTATGACTGCTGCTGGTGTGGCTGAATCAGATCCGATTAGTCTCACCGAATACAGAAATAAAATTGATGCACACGATGTTTCATTGTTAGCGGAAATTGAGAGTATGCATTTTAGTTGGTTGAACGGTAAACCACTTATTGACGTGGCAGCTGAGGCCATTAGAGTTGGTACAAATGGTGTAGAGATAGCTCATCCTGAAGAGGACGTCTGTTTGTCTATGATTTCTCAGTTAAAAGATAAGTATCCAGAATTACCGGTAATTATAGGTGGTCATACCAATCACGAGAATGCTGCCAGAATCTTGTCCAAGGCTGATGGGGCACTTGTTGGATCATGTTTTGAACCCCAAGGTTGGGGTTCAAATGTAGACGAAAGCAAGGTGGCTGAATACGTTGATATAGTTCGTAATATTAGTTAATCAAATTTAGATTGGGCGGTGCTTGTACTTCAAGAATATAGTTTGTGTTCGTGCAAAAATCGCTAGTGTAAGAGGGTTGGTATGGATGTAACTATAGTTCTAGCTTTAGTAGCAATGATTGGTATGGGGATTAATGGTTTTGGTAACAAGCTAGGTGCTGCGCAAGGGGTGTATGCACCACCGTTTTTACTTATTATTAATATAATGTACTGCGTTGCTGCGTTGGTGCTTCATGCTGTACAGAAACAAACATTTACTATATCGTCGAAGATGATCGGTCTAGCTTTATTAGTGGGCTTATGCGGCTCTATCAGTTATGTGAGCATGTTTACTGCATTTAAGTTGGGCGGAGAAGGTAGCATACTGTTTCCAATCAGAGGTCTATCGGTTGTGGTTGCTGTTGTCCTATCCATACTCTTCTTTAAGGAGCCAGTGACTCTCAATCGTCTATTAGGATTAACTCTAGGTGCTAGTGCTATACTGATTTTGTCACGCTGACCAACGGTTTGTTGAGTGACGAAACTAAGCACGTAATGCTACTGAGGTAATTGAGTGAAGATACAGATATATAGTCACAAGACACGTGAGGATGTCACTACTAGTGTTGACCTAGGAGTAGATTTTATTGGTGTTGCTACTGGCGAACTTGGCCGGCTTCCTGACGAAGTGTCGCATGCTATGTGTAGAAGTATCTTTTCAGCTATACCAACGGAATCTCACGTTAGTAAGGTCGCTCTTACAGTGGCTAGTGAGCTTGATGAGATTGTGGAAACAGTTGCTATGACCAGGCCGGATGTAATACATCTTTCTGGTGATATTAGCTCTATGTCTGTACAAAACGTAGCAGAATTACGGAGTGCAGTACCAGGCACAAAGATCATGCAAGCCATTCCAGTGAGTGATGATACTTCAATTGATCTGGCTTTAGAATACCAATGTGTATCCGATTATGTTATTTTGGATACTGCAATAGAATCATATACTGGTATTGGTGCTACTGGTAGTACGCATGATTGGAATGTAAGTCGTAAGATTGTAGCTGCCGTAAATATACCTGTAATATTGGCAGGAGGACTAAGCCCAGCAAACGTAGCTGATGCTATCAACCTGGTTAGGCCTTGGTGCGTAGATTCG
>CAJWIA010000042.1 GCA_913040765.1 uncultured Anaerolineales bacterium
ATCTATTCCCGCAGTTGATAATCGAATCGAAGTCTTGGCTTATGAAGCAGGTTCAGTTTTGCAGGAGCTACTTGAAAAAGACCTGAAACCCAGAGACATAATTACTCGGGAGTCATTGGAAAATGCAATAACTGTTGTTCTTGCCATGGGAGGATCCACCAACGCAGTTTTGCATCTATTGGCCATAGCACACGCTGCTGATGTGCCATTATGCCTTGATGATTTCCAGAAAGTAAGCGATAGAACACCTTACCTAGCAGACCTTAAACCGAGCGGTAGATATGTAATGGAAGATTTGCATAAAGTAGGTGGAGTACCTGGAGTTATGAAATATCTACTAGAACATGGACTACTTCAAGGTGACTGTATGACAGTCACTGGACGCACATTAGCAGAAAATCTAGATGAAGTGGCTCCTTTGTCAAATCAGCAGAAAATCTTTCGAACATTGGACAATCCAATGAAAGAAAGTGGCCACATCCAAATACTGCACGGCAACCTAGCACCTGAAGGCGCAGTTGCCAAAATCTCTGGTAAAGAAGGTGATACCTTTAAGGGTACTGCAATAGTATTCAACTCAGAAGAGGACATGCTAACCGCACTTGAAAATAGCGAAATCAAGAAAGGTGATGTAGTAGTTATTCGTTACGAAGGTCCAAAAGGCGGTCCAGGGATGCCTGAAATGCTAACCCCTACTTCAGCTATAGTTGGAGCAGGACTTGGTCAGCATGTTGCATTACTAACCGACGGCAGATTCTCGGGTGGGTCTCACGGCTTTATAGTCGGACACATCACTCCAGAAGCACAGGATGGTGGACCACTCGCATTGCTGGAAAATGGTGACCAAATAGTAATAAGCGGATCAGACAACTCGATAGACGTATTGGTCAACAATGACGAACTCGAGCAAAGACGCGCCGAATGGGTGGAGCCAGCCTATAAAGCTTCGCGCGGGACATTGTACAAATATATAAAAACAGTTAGCTCAGCTTCAACAGGTTGCGTGACAGATAAGTAGTACTCATCAATACACTTTGCCTCACCAGTCTACAATATGACTACTGAAATTACAATTCGTCGTTTTCTATAGAAATGAAATACGATGTCATCGTGATAGGAGGCGGCCACAACGGCCTAGTAACAGCTGCATACCTAGCTCGTGCTGGCAGAAGTGTTTTAGTATTAGAACAACATGATTGGCCGGGTGGAGCAGCAATAACGACACAAGAATTTCAAGATTTCAAATATTCGGTATTCTCTTATGCAGTAAGCTTGCTAAGCCCCAAAATCATCGACGACCTCGACTTACATAAACATGGTTTGGAGATATTGGCACTTGATACTACCTTTACTCCACTCCCCAACAATAATTACCTTATCCGATCGTCTGACCCAGATAGAACGTACAAAGAAATTTCGCGCCACTCCCAAAAGGACGCTGCTGCTTATCCGACATTCATGGCAATGATGGCTCGAATGGCCGAAGTAGTGAAACCACTCCTCACTGTTGCACCGCCAAATCCATGGTCATCAAACTGGCGCGAGAAATTAGACCTTCTTCGTATTGGTAAACATCTATATTCACTCGGACCGAAAGATTTCCATACCTTCGTTAAACTAATGACAATGAGTGCCGCAGATTTTCTCGATGAATGGTTTGAAAGTGAGCCTCTCAAAGCCACACTGGCCTCCAGTGGAATCATTGGAACCTTTCTAGGTCCAGGATCTCCGGGTACAGCATATGTGATGTTACATCATTATATGGGTGAAATAGACGGCAAATACCGTGCTTGGGGCATACCCAAAGGAGGCATGGGGTCAGTCAGTAATGCCATCGCAAAAGCTGCGACAGAATATGGTGCCGAAATCCGATGTTCAAGTCCAGTACAACAGATTGTATGCCACAACAGTAGTGTCTCAGCTGTGATACTTGCTGATGGTACCGCTATCAGAGCCAAATGCGTTGCTTCGAGCCTCGACCCCCAACGCACTTTTCTAAATTTGATGGATAGTAGTGATTTGTCTGACGAGTTTATTGCAGACATAACTTCATATAAATCCCGAGGATCTTCAGGTAAGGTAAATTTGGCGTTGAGTTCATTGCCTATATTTAAGTGCTTGCCCGAACCTGGAGATCATCTACAAGGCGCAATATCCATCAGCCCATCAATAAGCTACCTAGAAAAAGCCTATGATGAAGCCAAATACGGAAATTACTCCAGCGAACCATATTTAGACATACTTATCCCGTCAATTTTAGATCACGACCTAGCTCCTCCCGGCAAACATGTTATGTCAATCTTTGTGCAATACGCACCTTATGACCTTAAAGAAGGTTGGGATGCAACCACACGGGACAACTTTGGAGAAACAGTAATATCTACACTGGAACATTATGTACCTAACATAAGAAATATAATACTGCACAAGCAAATCTTGACGCCCGTTGACATTGAACGCAAATTGGGTATAACGCAAGGGAACATATTCCATGGAGAACTATCACCTCACCAACTGTTCTCAATGCGGCCGACTATAGGCTACGGCAATTACAAAACTCCCATCCATGGCTTGTACATGTGCGGCTCGGGATCGCACCCCGGAGGTGGAGTTTCTGGATATCCTGGACACAATGCTGCACGACAAATTCTAGCATATAGATAAAACATGCTAGAATCTAAGAGATAAGTCGCTAATAACTTACCAAATACAATTATGACCTTAAGAGAATATCACCGCCCAACCAATATCGAGGAAGCATCCGAACTTCTGGCACGGAAAAACATTAGCAGCCAGCCAGTCTTGTTGGGCACATACCCAATACCACTGCATGAACGCAAATGGGAAGCTGCAATTGATCTGAGTCAAATAGGCCTAGCTTACATCAATACAGACGAAACCGATTTAATACGGGTCGGTTCTCTGACTAGCCTGCAAGAACTCGTCAATGCAGAACCTATACAGAAATATGCTAATGGCATCCTGTCATATGCTGCGCAAATAGCCACACACCGCGGATTACGTAATTTGGCCAGCGTAAGCGGAACTTTGTTGTCGGTCAAAAGTTCTCCAGAACTATGCTTAGCTCTAATGATTCTCGAAGCAAATGCTATCTGTTACCCAGACAATGTTTATGAGTTTCCTATACAACCTATCGATCTTAATCCCGATAGCATAATAACTGAAATAAGAATCCCAATACAATCAGTAAATACTAGCTTGGAAAGAGTATCTCGAACCCCACTTGATAAATCCATAGTTTGTTCTGCAGTTGCCTTAGCAATTCAAGAAGATAACATCACTGACATACGCATAGCAATATCTGGAATAAGTGAACAACCAATTGCCATACAAACTATAGACTCATCTATTGTCAATCTAAGCAGCTCCAAAATGAAAGGTATGATGTATGAAGCAATCAAAGACTCTGCAGACCACAAATATAGTGACTATCTTGGAAGTACAGAATATCGCATTGAAATAGCCACTATCTTAACAGTCCGCGCTATCAAAAAAATCTTATCAAAACAATAATGGATATAAAGTTCAATCTTAACGGTACGGACACTACATTAACTTGTGCTCCTAACGAATCGCTACTAGCTGTGCTACGACGCAACAGGTTGTGGAGTGTAAAACACGGGTGTGAAACCGGCGAATGTGGAGCATGCTCAGTACTAATTGATGGCAAACTATCTCCAACTTGTGTCCTTCTCTCAGGTCAAGTACAAGGCAAAACAATTGAAACTCTTGAAGGTATTACTCATCGTCACAAACTAAATCCAATTCAAGAGGCATTTGTCGATACTGGTGCTATCCAATGTGGGTACTGTACCCCTGCAATGATACTAGCAACAAAAGAATTGCTTGACAAAAATGCTGACCCAACTGAACATGAAGCTCGTGACGCACTAAGTGGAGTATTATGTCGCTGCACAGGCTATATTAAACCTGTGCAAGCCGTCTTACGAGCAGCCAAGCTAATACGCGGAGAAAAGCCTCCACCCATAGAAAGAACTGGTATACCTGTAAGAGATATCTACCTTACTGATGAGCCAAAGATACCAGACTTTCCAGATTCGCTACAATCTTCAGGAAATGTGTTGACTGAACCACGTGTTGATATCTCAACAATTACAACTACTGAAACAACAGATGTTGTTGGACATCCAGAACCTAAAGTTGATGCGGTTAGACTAGCAAAAGGACGCCCGGTATTTACAGATGACATTGAATTGCCCAACATGCTACATGCAGCACTTCTGACCAGCCCACATGCACATGCCAGAATAACAAATATAGACACCTCCAAAGCTTTATCAATTCCTGGGGTGCACGCAGTACTCACATATGCTGACATACCAAGAGTGATTTATGCCAGCGGTGGTCAATCATATCCTAACCCTCCTCCATGGGATCAGGTGAGTTTAGACTCTAAAGTCAGGTATGTTGGGGACCGGGTAGCTGTGTTAGCAGCTGAAACATCTGATATTGCCCTGGAAGCTTTAAAGCATATAGAAGTGGATTACGAAGTATTACCAGCTGTATTTGAGGCTGAAGAAGCCCTTAAATATGACGCTCCTCAAATACATGATGAACCTGATGCTGTATCAATTGCTTCACCTGAACGAAATCTGGCCGCTGAAATAAAGGCAAATATCGGAGATTTAGAACAAGGAATTACAGATTCAGATCATGTTTATGAGCGCACATATAAAGTACACCAAGTGCAACAAGGTCATATTGAGCCTCATGTCGTAGTCACTTATTGGGATGAAGAAGACAGATTAGTTATCCGCAGCAGCACACAAGTCCCATTCCATGTACGACGGATGATTGCTCCACTACTAAACTTGCCTGTTAAACGTATCAGAGTAATCAAACCGAGATTGGGTGGAGGTTTCGGAGGAAAGCAAGAAATGCTCATTGAGGACCTATGTGCTCACCTAACGCTTGCTACAGGTAGACCAGTACGCTTTGAATACTCTAGAGAACTAGAATTTACCAGTTCACGCTCTCGGCACCCTCAAACACTAACTTATCGAGCCGGAGTGATGAATGACGGCACGCTAAATGCGCTTGACTTACATATAGTTGAAAATACTGGCGCCTATGGTACTCATGGGCTTACAGTCTGCAGCGTATCTGGTATGCGTGGACTAGCAACCTATCGCTGCCCAAACATGAGATTTTTAGGAGAAGTAGTGTATACAAATATACCCATTCCAGGTGCCTACCGAGGCTATGGAGCTCCTCAGGCTGAATTTGCACTAGAGTGCCTCATGGACGAAATAGCCTTAGACATGAAAATAGACCCAATTGATTTTAGGACACACAATGCGGTACAAGAAGGGGATCCAATACCTATCACAGGGGCTATAGGAGAAGGTGAAGCAATTGACGATAGTGATATTGAGCCGCAGATAGTTACCTCGTGTGCATTAACTGACTGTATCAATATAGGACAAGAAGAAATTGAGTGGTCTCGAAAGAAAGATATTGCCTGGAAAATTGATGAGGACAGACCCTACATACGTCGAGGACTAGGTATAGCAGTCTGCATGCATGGCACAGCTATACCGGGACTGGACATGGGTGCAGCAAGTATAAAGATTAACGATGATGGAAGTTTTAACGTGCTCGTAGGTGCTACAGACCTAGGCACAGGTTCTGACACTGTATTAGCTCAAATAGCAGCTGAAACCCTTGGGGTACCGCTAGAGGACATACTTGTTTATTCATCAGATACTGATTTCACTCCATTTGACACTGGAGCATATGCATCTAGTACAACTTTCATATCTGGTGGTGCCGTTCATAAAGCTGCAATAGAAGTGCGCGAGCAAATCTTTGATCGAGCATCCTTAATGCTTGACACAAAACCAAATGACATGAAAATCCACGATCGACATGTATACTCGATTAACGGAAGTAGTGTTAGCCTGTCTGAAATAGCTCTTCATAGCCTACATACAGAAAACCAGCAACAAATCATGGCAACAGCATCTCATATGTCACTATATTCACCTCCTCCATTTGCGGTGCAATACGCTGAAGTAGAAGTTGACACTGAAACGGGACAAGTCACCGTGATAAAACTAGTAATGACAGTGGATTGTGGCACAGCTATTAATCCCATCACATCAGAGGGTCAAATAGATGGTGGCATGGTTCAAGCTTTAGGGTATGCGATCTCTGAAGAGATGCCATATGATGTAAATGGAAATTCACTGGTTACTCGATTCGGAGACTATCGTATCTATCAAGCAGACGAAATGCCTGAATTAGTATCCATTTTAGTACCGAGCTATGAACCCAATGGACCCTATGGTGCCAAAGCAGTAGCCGAAATACCTATGAATGGCGTAGCTCCAGCAGTAGCAAATGCAATCTATGATGCTGTAGGGATACGCGCCCGAGAACTTCCATTCACTCCAGAACGCATATGGAAGGCACTCCATAATCACAATAAGTCATGAATATCGAAGGTAAAGTAGCTCTGATCACAGGTGGAGCACATAGAGTTGGCAAGGCAATTACTATGGAACTAGCTCAAAGAGGAGCTGATGTAATTGTCAATTACAATCAATCCGAAGCTAGGGCACACACTACGGTTCATGAAGCTGAAACATTAGGAGTGCGTGCCATAGCCCGAAAAGCCAATGTAGCTAACCGGACCGAAGTATCCACCATGATATCTGAATCCGAAGAACTCCTTGGACCCATTCAAATTCTAATAAACTCAGCATCATTGTTCGCAAAAACCGAACTACCTACTAATTCAACCGAAGATTGGGATCAAGTAACCAACACGTTAATACAAGGTTCTTTCAACTGCTCAAATAGAATTGCACCAATAATGCAGACTGCTGGTTCTGGAGTTATCATCAACATTGTTGATCTCATGGCCTGGTTACCTCGCCGAGGATATGCTGCCCACTCGGTCGGCAAGGCAGCACTAATGGCTCTCACCAGACAACTAGCAGTTGATCTAGCTCCTAACATCAGAGTCAACGCTGTAGCACCAGGCCCAGTACTATCACCAGACGAATATTCTAAGAAAACAAAGGATAGAATAGCCGCTGGCACACTATTGAAACGCTGGGGTACACCCTTGGATGTATCACGTGCAGTTATTTTTCTTGTAGAATCAGATTACATAACTGCCGAATATATAACTGTAGATGGTGGAGAACGTTATGGTGGAAATCAATAATGTCAAAATCTGACCGCATAGAAATTACTGACCTTCATTTGAGAGCTATCATAGGCATCAACCCTGACGAACGTAGAAATCTTCAGGATGTATTAATCAATATAGTGTTGTATGTTGACAGTCACTTAGCCGCTAAATCTGACGATATATCAGACTCAGCAAACTACCGTACTATTACAAAAGAAATTATAAAATTAGTAGAAAGTTCAAAATTCTACTTGATAGAAAAATTGGCATCAGAAATAGCTACTATCTGTCTAAAGTCTCAACAGGTGGAAACTGTATCTGTCAACGTACAAAAGCCAACTGCCCTACGATTCGCAAAATCAGTTGGTATAACTATAGAACGCAGCAAAACACAATCTTAGCACCAATGAACCAAGCTTATCTTTCTCTCGGTTCCAATATCTTTCCAGATCACAATCTTCCTACTGCAGTAATCATGTTAGAGAACTATGGATCGATAACGATTGCCTCCAGTGTATGGGAAACCATAGCATTAGGTGATATTGAACAACCCAATTACTTAAACGCAGCAGTGATATTAGAAACTTCGCTAACAGCGAAAAGTCTGCATGATAATGTAATAAAACATATTGAAAAGAGTCTAGGTAGAGAAAAAAACAGCAATCCATTTGCGCCTCGAACCATTGACATTGATATCATGTTATTCAATGATGAAATCATTACCTTAGGTCACAGACGTATACCTGACAATGAGATTCTGGAACGCGCTTTTGTGGCCTTTTGTCTAGCTGAGATATCCCCCGACTATATTCATCCCGATACTAATCAAACACTTGAAGAAATTGCTCAAACTTTCGACCACCCATCTAAATCTATGAAGCTACGTCATGACATTAAACTCATAAAACAAGGAAAACCAACTAATAATTATGTCTAAAAACAACCTGAAATCTATCTCCGATCTATTTCTCGACCCAATCGACCAAGATAGCATTAATAAGGCCGTTGATACACTACTGAGTAGCATAGGTGAAGATCCTAACCGACAAGGTCTACAAGGAACTCCTGATCGAATTTCCAGAATGTACACTGAAATTTTTGACGGTTATCGAACTGACCCTGACATATTAATAAATGACGCATTATTTGACGTCAGCTATAACGAAATGGTTATAGTGAAAGACATCGCATACACCAGCATGTGTGAACATCACATGTTACCCTTTTTTGGCAGAGCACATGTAGCATATATACCTAATGGCAAAGTTATAGGATTAAGTAAGATCCCACGAATAGTTGATATGTTTGCGCACAGACTGCAACTACAGGAAAAACTCACGATTCAAATAGCAGATTTTCTTGAAACAGCCCTCGAACCATTGGGAGTAGCAGTAGTAGTGGAAGGTTTACATCTATGCAGCATGATGAGGGGTGTCAAAAAAGCAAGTGCCCGTATGGTAACTAGTGCGATGAGACGCAATTTCCTTGAAAATAGACGTACCAGATCGGAATTCCTAGAACATCTGCAAAGATCTTCCAAGGATATGCTCTAACATACTGTTTGCACTGCTGCGGTATTAGTGTAAAATACTACAAATTAAATATTGGAATAAGCAGTATAGGTGCCCAAACCCCCGGAAGGGAGGGCATAAAGGCGAAGCCGGTGCAAGTCCGGCGCTGACCCGCAACTGTAATCTAGGTAAAGCCAGCAATCTAGTAAGCCAGGTCGCCCGCCTATTATTGCGTTTTACATCCCTCGAGGCAACGGGAATGCAAACATGACTCGTCATGCACAACAACCCTTCACCTTAATGGATGAAAGGGTTTTTATATTCTTGTAATGACAACATCACCAAAATCAAATAGCTACTCAAAATTACTTTCTAAGATACTAATTACAATACTGATCTCATTGATTATGTGTAGCTGCCAGAATATAGAGAGCTTACCAAAGCTAAACACATCTTCTCGCGAAGCTATGACTATAAGTGATAGCCTAGGAAGAGAAATTACAATTATTGCTTCACCAGATAAAATTGTCAGTTTAGCAGCCTCAAACACAGAAATACTTTATGCTATAAATGCCGACACAACTCTAGTAGGACGTGATGAATATTCTGATTATCCAAAAGAAGCTCTCAAGATACAAAGCATAGGTAGTTTGTATCCTCAAGTCAACACTGAAGTAATAGTAAATCTACAGCCTGATTTAGTTCTAGCCGCTGGAATCACTAATCCTGATGACGTAACAGCATTAGAGAAACTTGGTCTCACTGTATTCACTACTAGTATTGCATCGGATCTCGATGATATATATGAGGATATCATAAACATAGGTGTCATTACTGGGTACGCTAATAACGCAACCAATTTAGTCGAGACAATG
>CAJWIA010000043.1 GCA_913040765.1 uncultured Anaerolineales bacterium
ATAGGTTAGTCCCAATCCCCTAGCAATTTGATCACCCACATGCAAATAGAAAGGTCCATCACCACCTATCAATCTAGGTTCGGGATCTAAGAACAAAATCCAGATTAAACGGAGAATTAGGGACAAACATACTGTGAACAACAATGTGCGACGCTGACGTGGAAGCAGTGGCTCGGGACTTCTTATATTAAGTTTATGACCAACTTGAAGTTCATTTTTCATCAGAAAACTGTTGTCTACTCTTTTCTAACTCATCTACACGCTCTCGTAATATACCAATATGCTGAGCAGCGATACGAGCCTCACGCGTTAGCTGAGTAATTACTGCAGAAAAGTATAGTAGGATAACAAGTAATCCCACAAATCCCGCCACGAAAAGCGCTGAAGGAGCATAATATATGCCAAGCATAGGAGCAATCCGGTCTAACGCTGGACGTGCAATAGCTAACAAAAGTATCACTACGGACATTATTAGCCACAATAGAGAATATTTCTCTGCAAGAGCCCTCCGTCTGACCATTTCTAGCACCAATAACAGCAGTCCTAATGCAGCGACAAATACTAATAATGTAAGTCTATCAGTGAACATATGACGTATCCTCGGTTCGCGGTGCACGACGAAGCGATAAAATGGTTACAGCCAAAATGACTTTTATCATGTAATAAGCTGACCAAAAAGGTGTTATTGAACTCTTTCCACCATATCGCTTGCTCATATTAACAGGTACTTCAGACACCCTTAAGCCTATCTTACGAAATGTGAGAAGTGATTCAGGCTCAGGATAATCAGCTGGATAATTTTCTGCACAAATTTCGATTGCACGCCTGTTACTAGCACGAAAACCAGAAGTGGTATCGGAAAATTTTTGTCCAGCAAGCATGGAAACATACGCGGCCAAAATCTTGGTTCCTAACAAACGCGGCAATGGAGTAACATAACCGCGATCAGTCAGATATCTAGAACCCACTACTACGTCACATTCATCTGAAAGTAATCTACCCATTAGTACCTCGATTTCTGAAGGGTCATGCTGGCCATCCCCATCGACTTGTATTGCAATCTCATAATTCCCAGCCTGCGCTAGTATAAAACCAGTCTGCACTGCAGCACCTATACCCAGATTGTATGGTAGAGAAATTACTTTTGCACCAGATTCGTAAGCTACCAATGAAGTAGAATCGTGAGAACCATCATTTATTACAACTATGTCTGCTGCCGGAACACTTTCTTTAACACGCTCTATGACTCTCGCTATACTAGCTTGTTCATTATAAGCAGGAATGATTACTAATATCTTAGCATCAATCATTGATATCACGGATAACAAATCTCTTCATATTTCAGACTGACTTACCATACTCTTCTCAACTACATTCTCTACCTGCTGAAAACGAGCATCCCAAGAATATTCTTTCACAGCCTTCTGGCGTGCTTCCATATCATGCAGAACTGTTGCTTTTTCGTTCGCTATTATTTGATCTTCTAATGCAGCAACAAATTCATCGGGTGTATGCACAATAGAAATCAAATCAGCAAATTCTCTAGCAGCAGGCATATCAACCGAAACAACTGGCTTACCTGATGCCAAGTACTCATACAATTTTATAGGACTAACAGTATCTGATAATTTGTCAATCACAAACGGATTGATACAAACATCAAATCCAGCAATTAATGCTGGGATATTCTCGTATGGCATTTTACCTAAAAAATGAACATTTGATAAGTCGCGAACTTTGCTAACGCGAGCTAATGGTTCAATAGGTCCAATAAAAACAAATGACCAATTCGGGCGTTTATGAGCAGCATATGCGATCAAATCAAAATCTATCCAATATTGAATCCAGCCATGAAATCCAATCACGGGTTTCGGTAAATCAGACACTTCCTTAGGTGGTATGGTGTCCTGATGGCCTGCAAGAGCAAAATGTCTTAGGTCAGCTCCATTTGGTATTAGAGCTAATCTTCGAGAAATTCCAGATTTGGCTTCCTGTAAACCAGGATGTGTAACAATCACTTGATCAACCATACTTAATAGATCTTGTTCCAAAGCTCCTATTGTAGAACTTCGAACAAGACCACGAGTAGCGGTAAAATCATCAACGCACTCATAAACTACAAATTCCTCTCCGAATCTACCTATGAGACCAACAGCATGTGGTGTATAGACCCACAAGATATTAATATTAAAACCAATTCTTCGTAGTGCCCACCTGATAATTGGGACTAATACTGAATTATTCAAAGAATTTACAAATCTAAAAACCTGGAAAAATGGTAATACGATGGGCAATGTATATATCCATAGATTTTCAGACACAGTCCGCGGACCATAAATCCATGACCAAATACGCTTGTACTGATTTCCAATGTCTGCCAACCACCCCAATAGGTGCATTTGTTGTTCGACATAAATAACTCTGTTACCACGAGAAGCTAACTTTCGTGCCCAGTGATGTTTTCTTGTAGGTAAAGCATCCCAATCTTGGGTTGAAAGAATAAGTATGTCCTTGCCAGTAATCATTCTCTATAAATCAACAAGGTTGACGCAGGGATGCTGACTATATGAAACTTTGTCATATTGCAACAATAATTCACGCTAAAGATTAGACGTTAGAGACACTCTTCTGTCAGAAGACAGCGATTCTAGTGCTGCCTGTGCACATAATGTAGCCTTCAGACCATCTAACGCATTCACAGACAATGCTTTGTCTCCTAGAATCGCACTCAGAAAATTATCTAGCAAAGCTAAATGACCTTTGTCTGCAACACGTAATTTTCGTGACTTTCCTGGCAAATGATGCAATGACAGTGAAAGAAAATCGTCAATCACTCCAACTCCGCCACCTGCATAAATCTCAATTCGCTCCTTAGGGAACCCTACACTTCCCAAGGCGGTATATATAAGAGTGCCAACGCTACCATCATTATATTTTACGACGACCGAAACATCGTCAGACGAATCTCCTATAGACTGTGCCGTCACTGACGAAGCATCGGCATTCAACATCCAAGACATGAAGTCAAAGAAATGACACCCCTCACCAATCAAACGTCCGCCTCCTATTTCAGGGTCAAGTAACCAGTGTCCTTGTGGTAATCTACCAGCATTGACTCTATATATGATCTGTTTAGGACCAGTTACGTTGGATATACTATCCCGCAAACTCACAGACAGAGAGCTAAATCTCCGATTGAAACCGATAGTGCACAATACCTGCGCTTTTTCCACTACTTGCAAAACTTCAATACATTCGTCAACAGTTAACCCGAGAGGCTTTTCAACAAATATGTGTTTGCCAGCTTCAGCAGCTGTAATGCACTGCTGCCTGTGCAAGTTATGTCTAGTAGAAATCAGTACCGCATCTAGATCTTCTTTTAGAATTACATCGGAGATATCAGTGGAAACTATAGGAGCACCAATCTTTTCGGCAGCCTGCCTAGCACTACCTCCTGAACCCCCAACCACAGCCTGTACTACCACTTTTTTAGACAATACTTTTAAATTAGGTAAATGAACTGCTTTAGCAAAATGTCCAGGGCCAACCAACATTAGCTTCACGCGATCATCTCTAGCATCAATTACTGAAGGTAGTCTCCAAGTTTTGTCTGCGTTCTGGGTTTGCTGATGTTCTGGATAAGTCAACACCACGCCAATTGCTTCCGCGTCATCACTTGTAGCCTCTTCATAGGCTAACATTGCTTGATCAATTGAATATTCTGCACTAATCAACTGATCAACTTTAACATTGCCTAGAGCCAACAAATCCAAAAATGATCCTATATTCCTAGTTTCAGTCCACCTTACATAACCTAATGGGTAGGTCAACCCCTTATACTCGTAATCCGAATCGTATCGACCTGGACCATATGAACGCGAAATTCGTAAGTCAATTTCTTTGCGGTAGTACTCTTCCCGCTCCAATTCCATTCCAACAGCTCCTACTACAACAACTCGACCGCGTTCTCGACACATTTTGAATGCATCATTGACTGGTTTGGAAGACTTAGTTGCCGCAGTCACAATCACAGCATCGGCACCAGCATTTTCTGTTAGATCTAGTACAGATTGAGTGGTAATATCAGTGCCTGATAGTAGAATGTTTTCAAACCCCAAACGTTTAGCCACTGCCAACCGAGACTCTAACAGATCAACACATATCACTGCACAACCATTTGCTCGCAAAATTTGCGCTGTAAGAAGTCCAATCAAACCAGTACCAATTACTACCACTTTCTCTCCCAAAGTTAGGTCAGCACGTCGCACACCTTGCAAAGCTATAGCACCTACAGTCGCAAAACAAGCCTCCCTAAAAGACAGGTTACTAGGGACCTTGACTGCAAGATTACTTGGAACAGAAATAGTACCTGCATGGTTAGCATAGCCTGCACCCGCACAAGCAACCCTATCGCCTGCTACAAAACCTTTTACTCCATCTCCAACCTCAATTACTGTACCTGCAGAGCTATAGCCTAAAGGGTACCAAGTCTCGGAAGCATCTCTTATTATTCCTAATGCATTTTTGATACCTCTATCCGACACAAGCTTAAGTGCACGACGAACGAGTTCTGGCCTGCGCAAAGCGCTACCTATCAGACTTCCACCGCCTGAGAGGGCCATAGCTTCAGTGCCAGTCGAAATTAAGGAATTTGCATTTTGAACTAATATATTCCCAGACATCAGAGATGGACTAGGCACATCTTTGAGATGCAAATTTCCTTTGCCATCAAAAAATATTTGTTTCATTGCCATGCAATCCTTATCATTTTTTTATTAAATAATTGCCCAAATATAATGAATCAATTCCACTACGAGAAAAAGTGCTAATTGCATCTGATGGAGTATTCACTATGGGCTCACCACGGAGGTTAAATGAAGTGTTCAACACTACTGGAACACCCGTTTTTTCCCAAAACTTCTCAATCACACTATGGTAAAGAGTGTTCCATTCATTACGCACGGTCTGCACACGTCCAGTACCCCCAAAGTGAGTAACTGCAGGTATATTGCTACCTTTGTCATTTTTTGTCGGATATACAGCCAACATATAACGAAGTGGGTATAATTTTTCAGCATCAGACAACTGGTAATAATCTGACGCAAATCTCTCTAATATGGCAGGTGCAAAGGGCCGAAAAGGCTCTCTAAACTTTATTTTCGTATTGACAATTTCTTTCATTTCATCCCGGCGCGGATCAGCTAAAATGGAGCGGTTTCCAAGTGCTCTAGGACCCCACTCAAAACGACCCCGTGCTACCGAAATTACCTTACCGTCATTGAGGTCACTTGCCATAGATTCAGCCATCACATCATCATTATCAAAATATTTGTAATGTATGCCTGAATATTCCAAAGTATTCTTGATTTCATCAGAAGTATATTGCTTACCCAAATATGCATGCTCCTGAACAAACTTGCGTTTGTTTCCAAGTAACACATGGTAAGCATAGAGGGCTGCTCCTAAAGCACCACCTGAATCTCCAGGAGCTGGCTGCACAAATACGCTATCAAACGACGATTCCCTCATAATCCGCCCATTAGCCACACTATTCAATGCGACCCCCCCAGCTAAACACAAATTATTGGATCCTGTTATGTGATGAGCGTTTTCACACATCTTCAACAAAGTATCCTCTGTAACAGCTTGTATACTAGCTGCAACATCAGCATAGTTTTGATTAATAGCAGCCACCTCTCTATCCCAATCTGGATGGTCTCCATTTGGATGTGTAGTAGCAGTATAAAAAACTGAATCGTGCACTCGAGGTTCACCAAAAAGTTGCTCAAATCTGGAAGAAAATGTTCTATGTGTGGACCTATGGAAACTAAAATAATCCATATTAAGATCAAAGCTTCCATCAGGCTCTACCCTAATCACTTTGTGCACGTCCTCGATGCGAGTCGCTTTGCCATAGGGAGCCATACCCATGACCTTATATTCTCCATTGTTGACCCTAAATCCCAAAAAAGCTGTAAATGCGGAATATAATAATCCTAACGAATGAGGATACTTGATTTCCTTTAACAGATCAATCGTATTTTCTCCACTCCCATCCCAATCAGCAGTAGCCTTACCGATAGTGGTAGTAGTCCATTCACCAACTCCATCGACAGTTAGAATAGCAGCTTCTTTGTAGGGAGAAGCAAAAAACGTACTGGCAGCATGTGAAAGATGATGCTCAACAAATAACAGTTTCTCTGCCTCTACACCAAGTTCTCCTAGAATCTGACCTTTAATCCACAACTTGTCATTGAACCAGGTGATCATAGATTCACGAAACACACCCCATGACATCGGATATGAACCTAAAGTACTACTCAAAATTCTTTCAAATTTAAGCAGTGGTTTTTCATAAAACACAACATAATCTATATCTTGAGTAGTAATACCACCTTCTGACAAACAATAATTAATAGCATGCTGTGGAAAGCTATGATCATGTTTTACTCTACTAAAACGTTCTTCTTCAACAGCTGCTACTAAATCACCGTCCTGAAGTAACACTGCTGCCGCATCATGATAAAAACATGACAATCCTAGTATATTCATCAAAATTGTCTCCTACTTCGCAACAAATTTGGCGCATCTGCGGAATATTCAATCCAGCATGTACCTTGGTTAGCTGATTTAATCTTAAGGGGATCTCCAAACAATCTTATGCCTACACCGAAGGGCATAAGTACAGTGAAGAATAAGATTGTTAGTACAATCCTAGCAAATAAATCTCCAATCAATTGTCCAAACTGTTTCCAACGCTCCCATATTATTTTTACAAACGAAACACGTTCCACTACAATTCTCCCCTTTGCGACTGCAAAACCTCATTACATCGTGACTGAAATTCTAATTTATCATGAAATGGCAATAAAATGGTCTTCAATACATTTTGCCTATTTGACAGCATAGAGTATTGTAGAATAGGACCTTTTTCTTGTACACCATAGCGAGACGACACCCAACCAGTATTTATTATCGCATCAATTCCTGTACTACTATCACCCAATACATCTTCGTATAGAGGTAAAACAGCAAGATTTGGGCCATCCGGGAAACATGTTCTTGCTACAAGACCATCCAACTCAATACATAAATTGGAGAAGTGAAAATACATAGTAATATTGGACAGTTCATCTTCATCACCACCTAAATAACCAGCACTATCAGAAATTACCCAATAAGCTAGATCATGAAAATATTCAAATTTACGTCTATGATATACATTTTTTGCGACGGATACCGGACTGACATACTCTGCATCAAACCATGTCCGGCAATCATCAGTATCCCATTCATGAATTGTGACACTAGCATCGTTGCTCATTCTAAACATATCCTTCTTAGGAATCCTATTAGTCTCGTGTCTGTCTATCTGTACAGTATTGTGCGCAGCAATACCACGATACATATTGCGAGCCCGATAATTTCCTGTATAAATGTAAGATCCAGGATCAATTATGAAAGCTCGCTGCCCTACTAACAATTCAAAGCTCAATATGTCATTATGAGCATGAGTGCCCCATCCTTCACTTCCATTCTCACCAGCCTGTATAACCATGTAGTTATCATCCGCACGAATCACATACCAACCAGCATCGGGAAGTGACAAAGAATCAAAATCGGCTGCTTGCAGCCGATTTGACACAGTAACAGACTCCTCGCCAAATGCCCACAAGGCGGATTCATGTCTCCTAAGGTCATTTTGTGGATAGTTAGAGATTGCACCCCAATCTTTCCTTCCAAATACAATGGAACCTGCTATGAGAAGTCCTCGCGCATCTTGATAAGTACGCAAATCCTCTTTATCCGACTCTAGAGATATCCAGCGACCCGAGTCACAATCCCCCATAAGCGGAATTTCACCATCTGACCTCAGCAAACTACAAGTCACATCCAACATCCTAACAAGCGTATCAACCACTGCCTTAGGCACTACTACATCATTCATTTTACAGTATGCGTATGTCCAAAAAACCATCTCAGTGACTAATATATGATAACTCGTTGAGGCCTCGTAACTCGAACCATCCTCGTGAACTTGGTGCTGCAATTCCTCTGACAGTTTATTCAATCCAAAATCCAACCATGCGCCAGATTCTGAGTACGGCTGCAAGTAAATACCAAGCCAAACTAATCCACACAAATTAGCAATATAATGATTGGAACCAGGCCATCCTGATTCCAAGTAACGCATAATGTACCTACCATGTTGACACAAGCTTCTTATGTAATCTAAAACAAACTGACTGTCCAAAACAGCCGATCCACACATCAACTCATAAGCCCAAATCCAGTTAACAGACCTAATAGAAACTTCCATAGCATTTGCCCAATTTGGGCCAAATTCATAAGGATTGTCAGACCACCAGTCA
This sequence comes from uncultured Anaerolineales bacterium, assembly GCA_913040765.1. Classification (GTDB taxonomy): domain Bacteria; phylum Chloroflexota; class Anaerolineae; order Anaerolineales; family UBA11657; genus UBA11657. The sequence continues at coordinate 8,373 of CAJWIA010000043.1, forward strand.
CGTATTTGAGAAACAAATTCAGAAGCATATGTCTCGTCCCTTGTAAGAACATATCCTTGCCCAAGTGTAACTGCATGGTGAAATCGACTCACTTCCCAAGGAACTTTCACATCAAATCCAGCCTCTAAATCAACCAAATCCAATTTCGTAAAATGCAGACTAGGCCATTCATGCCCTGACTTGAAATCTTTGCGCCAAGGTATCTTGGCTTCTAAATTAACCAATCCAGACCCAAGTACATCAAAACGATGGGCAACTGCCTGATCGCTAGCAGTCTTAACGCGATTTAGTACCCCAGGAGATTGCTGAGATACATAATCAGCCCTTTTTATCGGATCAACCATGAAGAAAAAACGCGGATATTCTCGCGACGAAAAACTATCAACTAATTCTTTTGCATTTGCTACATTAAAGTCATTGAATAACTCAGTGTGATCAATAGTTTTGATGGTCCTAGATGCAATTATAGTGTGCCAATTCCTTCTGACAACATGCTTAACTACACGCGGATAACAAGTTATAGGCACCGCAAACATACGTGATAACAAAAGATTTGCACGTTCTACAATATTCATGTCAGCAACAATTCATCATAGACTGCAAATGTGCGCTTCGAATTTACTTGGGCATCAAATTTATTGGTGGCTCTCCGATAGCCCTTTTCACCCATCCGAATCATCAATTCAGGATCGTCTAGTAGAGAAACAATAGCTGCTGCAAGCTGTTCAGGATTATCCGGTGGAATCAACAAACCTGTTTCATTTGGTACGACCAGTTCTCGTGGACCACCAATATCCGAAGCAATTACTGGTTTGGCCATAGCACTAGCTTCGATTACAGGACGGGCAAAATGCGGGACTGTAGACGGAAACACTAGTATGTCAGTAGCTGCAATCAATTGAGACACGTCACGTCTGATACCTAACAATCGTAGATGACCTGACTCGATAAACTTTTCCGCAACCTTCATCACTTTGTGATCGTAGACGTCAAAAAGCAACATACGTCCAATAAACTTAGTCAAAGAAGTTTTGGACGTTATCAGTGGATTAGATCCGGCTATCAAAA